>NZ_JBLBUE010000065.1:0-17557 GCF_047290655.1 Alteromonas sp. AMM-1
ATCCCCGCCCTTCTCCGTCATCCCCGCGCAGGCGGGGATCTTGTTTAGCATCGGCGCGTTGTTTGAGTAGATCCCGGGTCAAGCCCGGGATGACAGAATGGTAAGACATCCCCGCCCTTCTCCGTCATCCCCGCGCAGGCGGGGATCTTGTTTAGCATCGGTGCGTTGTTTGAGTAGATCCCGGGTCAAGCCCGGGATGACGGTAAGGGAAGTCATCCCCGCCCTTCTCCGTCATCCCCGCGCAGGCGGGGATCTTGTTTGCACATCCCGGCCTGTTTGAGTAGATCCCGGGGTGACAGGCAATCAAAAAACCTTACTTTTAGGGGTGTTATTTGCCGAACATATCTATACAATTGATTAAAACTACAAATAACAATCGAGTTAGCAATAATGAAATGGCCAAATCTTAAGCATTTGCATTACCTGGTAACCTTACATCAGGAACAGCATTTCCACCGTGCAGCCCAACGTTGTAACGTTAGCCAGTCAACCCTGAGTACGGCAATTCAAAACCTGGAAGAGCATTTTGGTAGCCAGTTGTTAGAACGTGAACACAAAACCTTTGTGTTTACGTCGTTAGGGCTCGACGTAGTTGAACGATCGAAAGTGATCCTTCAGGAAGCCGGTGAACTGGTTGAATACGCACAAAACGCTGGTAACTGGCAACGCGGCAAGCTTAAACTGGGAGTAATTCCCACCATTGCACCGTTCCTGTTTGAAGCCATGTTGGGCGCATTTCGCACATTCTTACCCGACATTCAGTTAGAGTTACAAGAAGACACCACGGCCAATCTGCTTCAGCAACTTACCGACGGCAGCCTGGATTTACTGGTGCTGGCACTGCCAATGGAAACACCGGGATGCAAGCAAATGGTGCTGGGTCACGATCCGTTTCATTTAATTGCTCATAAGGATTTGGCAAACGAATTACCGTCACCAATGGATATTTCGGTGTTGCCGAAGAAGAGTATCTTTCTGCTTCAGCAAGAACACTGCATGACCGGTCACGCGGTAAGTGCCTGTAACCTGCAACATACCGATCAAATCAGTTCGCTGGCAGCCAGCTCGTTGTATACCCTGGTGCAATTAGCCAATAGCAAGTTAGGTTATACCTTTATCCCTGAACTGGCGCTCAATCAGGATTTACTGCGAAATACACAGCTCACGTCTTTCCCAGCGGAAGAAAAAGCGTTCCGGGAAATTGGCTTGGTATGGCGCAGCGGCACCACCCGAATGCGATTGTTCCGCCGGGTAGGCGAGATCATTTCGCCGTTGCTGCCGGTACCCACCTTAAAATAATTTTAAAACCGGGCAAACTTTTTTGCCCGGCCCCCCGACTATACCCACAACAACATAAAACTTTGGGGATATCCGGTGTTTGAAAAGCGCGACGAACAACTAATAGAACAGGCCTTAAGCGGGCACAAAAAGGCCTGGTTCGCGCTTATAAAACGCTATGAGTCTGCTATTTATCAATATGGTGTTCGCATGACGGGCAACCCGCATGACGCCGCAGACTTGATGCAGGATATTTTTATTGCGGTATTTCGCAGCCTGGCCAATTACCGTGGCGAAGGCAGTTTTAAAGCCTGGCTGTTCAGAATTGCGCATTTCAGATGCATTGAATTTTACCGTAGAAAACGGCCCGACTCCCCGTTGGATGAAGACGACGAACTCAGTTGCGAGCGCCCTTGCCCGGAACATCACTTAATAACTAACAGCACCAGTGCGGCCCTTACCGCTGCAATGCAGCGTTTGCCTCTGGCACAGCGTGCCATTATTGAATTGAAATTTTTTGGACAGTTTACCTTCGACGAAATAGCCGAACAGCTTGGACTTTCCAGCAACACGGTTAAGTCGCGCTTATACAGCGCATTGTCGAAGTTAAAACTGGATTTGGAGGTAGAACATGGCTAATTACGAGTCTGAATACTTATTCGGCCAATGGCTGGAAAACGCCTTAACTAACGATGAGCGCGCCGCCTTTGAAGCCTTATGCATTAGCGATAGTACTTTTGCTGCGCAGGTAGAAGCTGCCACGCAACTCAATGTTGCGGCCGAACAATTTACCCCACCGCCTATGCCTGCCTGGGATATGAACGCCACATTTATTGCTCCCGACAAACCAAAATGGTGGCAGTGGCAAGGCTTGCCAGTGATGTCTATGGCAATGTCGGCACTGGCCATTGTAATGGTAGTAAGCGGATTCTCTGTGCAGGTGAGCAACGGCAAATTAACCATGGGCTTCCAGCAAGGCCCCAGTGAAGACGAAGTGGCCGCGTTGGTAAATCAGAAGATCAACGACTACCAGCAAGCTAACCAAACTATGTTTACCCAGTACGTTGCGGCCCTGCAGAAGCAGCAACAGGAGAACAGTACTCAACTTACGCAGTATCTGCTTACGTCAAGCCGACAGGAGCGTCGTGAAGACTTTGCAGAACTCATTAAGTTTATTAACCAACAGCGCGATGACGATCAGCGCTACTACGCACGCCAGCTTACCCAGCTACAGCGTGAAATTAATTCACTGGATGATGGCTACCCTGCCCTCACCGAGTAATCACATAACAGGTGGAATGATTATGAAAGCACTCGCAATTGCATCGCTATTTGGCGCAACCCTGGCTTCCAGTGCCGTTGCACAAAACCTTACCGAGCTGGACAAACAGCTGAACATTATGTCGGGCGTTATTGATACCGCGCTAAAACAGGATACCCGCAAAGATGGCGTACGCTACCGCAGTATTGAGGCTACTTATCTGGCGAAACAAGGGGTTATTTTTACCATTAATACCGGTGGCCGGAGCATGATGTTCGATTTTGACTTTGGTGACTTAATGAGTGTGCTGCCTACTGCACCAGAAGCACCAGAATCGCATACCGTTACCGTAGTGACCGATGGCATGCATATTGAGACTGACGGCGATTATGAGTTTGTATTTGAACAGGATTGGGAAGATACCGCAGACCGGGTGGTGCGCCAGGTTGAACGCATAGTGCGTAAAACAGACGAGAAACTGCGGGAATTTCGCAGCGATCGCCGCGAAATTGAATGGGAACTTCGCGAGCTCGAACGCCGCAACCGCGACCTCGAATTTGAACTGCGCGGCGCGGATGCAGAGCGCAAACGTCAAATAGAAAGCGAAATGAAGGAAATTAAATCCACCATAGACGGCTTACAGACTCGGGAAAAAGAACTGCAGGACTACGCCAAAGAACTGGCCGAAGAGAAAAAAGCCGAGTTGGAAAAGCAGCGTGAAATGCAGCAGCAAGCCTACAAAACCTTTTTGGCTAACTTTGAGGGCAGCGTAGGTGACACCCTGTGTAGCTTTGGCGCTGGTTTACGTGAACTACCCGACGATGAGCACATTAGCTTTATTCTGAAAAACTTTGGCAAAGGTGACGATGGAAAAGCGCAAGACAGAGTGTACATATTCAGTAAGAAGTCGGTGAAAAGCTGTGTAACCGAACGTATTAAGCCCAGCGAGTTATTGTCGAAAGCGGAAGTGTACGCGTTTTAAGAGATTAAGGCGCATAGTATCAACCCTCTCACTCAGCCCGGTATTGTATAATGCAAGCCGGGCTTTTTAATGTGAATTTCCACAACAGCTCCTACCAGTAAAAGCATAAACAGCCCAAAAAGCCCTATTCAACACGCTATATTTGAAGATTTTCCGTATTTATATAAAATATTTAAAACATAAAAATCAAAACGTTACATTGAAAATCCAATAAAAAAACACAAAATTATACTTACTATGTCAGATTTATACTTGATCACATTACTGTAATATTGTAGCTTTAAATCGTGAAAAACCGATTAACATACTTAAAGGGGGGCTTACCATGCTAAAGGCATTCACAAAATTTTTTAAACGCAAGCACCCGTACGCAGTAGCTGCATACATTGGTCGCAAAAATGCGCAACGTATACTCGACTGCAAAATCGAGAAGAAATCTAAGCTTCTTTCACACCACTAATTTCCGAAGCCACAAGCTAAAGACAGTTGGCGTGTTGGTGTAGATCAATCCAAGCGTTGAACAAACAAATCCGATGCCCTGTGACATCGGATTTTTTTTGTCCGTTTGAATAACCCGCGAGGATGCCCCCTCGCCTTGGGTGACCCAACTTCCGCGTCCCCCCGGGCTCGATCCGGGGTCTACTCAAACAGCGTACCTTTGCCAAACAAGATCCCCGCCTTCGCGGGGATGACAGGAATTGGAAGCAGGGATGGCAGGAGTTGGAAGCAGGGATGACAGGAGTTAGAAGCGGGGATGACAGGAGTTGGAAGCGGGGATAACGGAATAGCGGCTGATGAGGAATAAGTGTGGATGAAAGAATGGAGCTTGGTTCTTACGCATCGTCTGTTAACGGTTAATCAACGGATACAAATCATACCAGCCCGGATTTTGTTGTGTTATCAGCCTTTCCTTCCAGCTGCGCCGCCAGTGTTTAAGTTGTTTTTCGCGTGTTATAGCGGCATACATGTCTTCATGCATCTCGAAATAAACAAGATCTTTCACCTTGTATTTGGTGCAGAAACCCACAGCCATTGACATTTTGTGTTGATAAATGCGCTGTATCAAATTACTTGTAACGCCAACATACAGCACAGTTCGTGTTTCGTTAGAAAGAATATATACAGCAGGGAGACGCTCCGACATGCTTGCCACAAGTTCATAAATAAAACTTAATTTGAACCGGTAGAATGATGTTTAGCTACTGATCATCAGCACTGATTTGCCCAGGTTTTATTGCCAATATTGAGCAATGTAACTCGCCAGCCAGTTCTTCCGCTATACTACCGGCTAGCCAGCCGGGAATGCCGGGTTGGGTAATGGAGCCCACTACCACAACGTCGGCATCCAGCTGCAATGCAGTTGTTGCTATGCCTGCTACAGGTTGGCCATATACCAAATGTGTTTGAATATCCAGACACTCATTATTTCTTTGGAGCGACGCCTGTAGTTCAATCACCAGTGAAGCCATTGCCTGATCGCGTTCCTGACGAATAAGTTCGTTCATGGTAGCCAATTCGTCCTGCGGCATGGAAAGCAGACCTTCGCTGATGTATTGCTCAGGTATAGATTCGTACACATGCACCAGATGCAGAACCCCCTTACTAAGTAATGCTAACGCCGACGCTTGCTGGACAATAGATTTGTTCAACCCCTTACGTACTGCTGCGTGCTCATTTCCGTAGTGGTAATTTAAGTCAACTGCAGCAATAACCACATTGTGGTGTGGTGGAGAAGATGCAGGTAGTAACCAAACCGGACTTGCACAGTGTCGCAATAGGTGCAGTGCGTCAGCGCCAAATAGGCGCCCGCTGACACCGGATTTAGCTTGAGCAATCACAAGGTCCACGCTTAAAGTTGAAACCGTCTCCAGTACATCCTGACTCACATCTCCCACTGTCACTTCACAATGAACAGGCCACCCGGTATCCAAATTATCAACGTGATTGCAAAGCCAACGTTCCGCATCGCAAATTAATGACTCCTGAGACTCAATGTAAGCAAACGATGCCATTACTAACCGGGCATTGGGTGGCAATGCAGGTAAAGCCAACTGAATAGTGAGGTTAGCCTGATGTAACTTCGACAGTGCCACAGCTTTGGTGATTAGCGCATCCTGACCAGATGTACTGGTAAGCACGCACAGAATTTGATTGTACTGAGGGCGCACGGCATCACTCTTTGCATATTCAGTATGATTTTGATATTGACGTTAGTTTGTGACAGTTTGAAGACATAAAACTGCGTATTTAATTACCTGATAGACGGAAATAACGTTTCCTTCCGTTGCCCCGGGCTCGATCCAGAGTCTTCTTTAACAGCGTGCCTTTGCCAAATAAGATCCCCGCCTTCGCGGGGATGACGGGTGTTGGAAGCGGGGATGACGGGGAGTGTGCGGGGATGACGGGAGTTGGAAGCCGGGATGACATTCCTTTCCCGTCGCCCCGGGCTCGACCCGGGGTCTACTCAAACAGCTTGCCTTTGCCAAATAAGATCCCCGCCTTCGCGGGGATGACGAAGTAAAGGTGGGATAACGAAGTAAAAGTGGGATAACGAAGTAAAGGTGGGATGACGAAGTAAAGGTGGGGTGACGAAGAAAAGGTGAGATGACTTACAACGGTAATGACGAATAAGGATCAGGATAGCGTATTCGGCAATCGCGATGGCGTATAGGGAGCGGCTACGAGGTGTAAAGCCTATACGCCGAAAATCAGTTTAAGTGCGTAGAAGCACATAATTGACAGGATCGCGCCGGCGGGTAAAGTTACCACCCATGAAATCACAATATTACGTATCACACCTAAATTAAGTGCGGATACACCACGAGCCAAGCCCACACCCAATACTGCACCCACCAATGTTTGTGTGGTTGATATAGGTAATCCCGTGCCGGATGCAATTACTACTGTACAGGCGGCAGCCATTTCAGCTGCAAAGCCACGGCTTGGGGTGAGATGTGTTATGCCTTCGCCAATAGTGGCAATGACGCGATGACCAAACAGGGCCAAACCTGCAACAATGCCCAATCCGCCTAATGGCAAAATCCAAGGTGCAAGTTCGCTATTAGAGCCAATTTCACCGCCGCTGGAAACCACACTTACTACCGCAGCCAATGGGCCGATAGCATTGGCCACATCATTTGAACCGTGTGCAAACGCCATGCAGCATGCAGTAACCACCATTAAAATGGCGAATACTTTTTCTACGTTTGCGCGTTGTAAATCAGCGTCGTTAGAATGACTATAAACCTGACGATTGATTAACCATTTACCCACAAAGGCAATAACGATTGCAATGACTACCGATAATACATAACCGGCCGTAGCTGATAAGCCTAAACCGACGTGGGACAAGCCTTTTGTAATCGTTACCAGCGACATCACAAACCCGGCAAATGCCATGTAAAACGGGACGTATTTACGGGCATAGTGGAAGGGTTTGTCGGTTTCAAAAATCAGTTTGTGGGCACTCATGAAGATCAAGTAGGCAATCACACCGGAGATAGCCGGGGTAATAATCCAGCTACCGACAATACCGCCCACTTTACTCCATTCAACGGCTTCAACACTTACGCCAACAGCGGTAAAACCAATAATGGCACCAACGATGGAGTGAGTTGTAGACACCGGCCAGCCCAGGTACGACGCAACCCCAAGCCACAACCCTGCGGCAAACAGTGAGGAGATCATGCCCAGAACCAAATATTCTGGAATATCAACGAAATAGGCGGTATCTATAATGCCTTTACGAATAGTTGCGGTTACTTCGCCACCAGCAAGGTAGGCACCCGCAAACTCAAAAATCATGGCAATAATAATTGCCTGTTTAATGGTGAGGGCTTTTGAACCAACAGACGTACCCATGGCATTGGCTACGTCGTTTGCACCAATACCCCAGGCCATAACAAATCCCACCACGGCGGCGAGGATGATAAGAATCATGCCATAACTTTGAAGGAAATCCACTGACATTAGCTCCTGGTCTGTTTAGCAGTCTTTCAGCCGTTGTGCGATGATAGACATGTTTACTGCTGACGGGCATTCTGTCGCGTTTACACTTACTGCCAGCGTTTTGAATTTATGCATTGTTCTTCGTTCGTTTTTTATACTGAAGCTTCAATATTGCGGCGCATTCTAACTTAATCCGCTGACAAGCCATAGACCAATTTCGACGATCTGCTATAAATAATCGTGTTTATCATCCTGATCGCTGATATTTACATCAAATATTTCACTTTAATTACAGATTTAAGGCAGCTCTAGCCGCTAGAGCTGCTAGTTGTTTAGGTTAGATCATCTATTTTTTGTTGCAAACTTTCCAGTTTAGTATGCCTTACATCTTTACCACTGGTGAGTGAGACAACGTATTCGCAAATATTTTTGCACCGGTCACCAATCCGCTCAAGCGAACGCAATGCCCACAGAATTTCCAGCCAGTCTTCCATTGACTGCCCTGAACGCGACATTTCACCGGTTGTAAAAGTGAGCAACTTTTTATATTCGCTGTCGATACGGTTGTCCTGATCGTACACAATAAGGGCAGCTCGCTCATCCTGCCGGGCAAAAGCATCAAACGTACCTCGCATCATGGCCGTTACCTGCTGACCAATTTGCAACATACTGCTTTTAATCGACTCCGATGCAGGGATCTTTTGTTTGGTTACCAGTTTGGCTATGCGCTCTATTTCATCCCCCATCCGCTCAATGTCTGTAATGGCTTTTGAAATGGTCATGATTAATCGCAAGTCACTGGCCGTGGGATGCCGCTTTGCAATGATCCTCAAACATTCCTCGTCGATTTGCATCTCCATGGAATTCACTTTCAAATCGTTAAGGATCACTTTTTCCGCCAGCCCAGGATTATTGGTACTAATAGCTTTGAGCGTATCAATTAACTGCTGTTCTACTTCGCCGCCCATAGTGAGCACGGAGTTTCGCAGGTTTTCCAGTTCAAGGTTAAAGCGGTCAGATATATGGGTATTTAGTGCAACCTGATGCATGCTGTTGCCTCCCCCTAGCCGTAACGGCCGGTAATGTAATCTTCGGTTTGTTTTTTGTCGGGCATAGTGAACAACGTATCGCTATCGCTGAATTCGATTAACTCGCCCTGATGCAGAAACGCGGTGTAATCGGAAACCCGGGCCGCTTGCTGCATGTTGTGTGTAACGATAACAATGGTACAGCGCTTCTTGAGTTCGCCCATTAACTCTTCAATAAACAGGGTAGTTAATGGATCTAACGCAGAGGTTGGTTCATCCAGTAACAAAATAGCGGGGTTTAAAGCAAGCGCGCGAGCTATCACCAGGCGCTGCTGCTGACCACCCGATAAAATCATGGCCGAGTCAAACAGCCGGTCTTTTACTTCTTCCCACAGCGCTGCCTCGTGCAAGGCTCGTTCTACCGCATCGTCGAGCTGGCGACGCTGCTTAATGCCTTGTAACCGCAATCCGTAACACACATTGTCATATATGCTCATTGGAAAGGGATTTGGACGTTGAAATACCATGCCCACCTGAGAGCGCAGCAAAGACAGGTTTTCTTTCTTGTGATTAATATTGCGCCCTTCAATGATGATTTCGCCGCTGGTTTGGCTATTTAAAATTAAATCATTCATGCGGTTAAAGCAGGCTATCAACGACGACTTTCCACAACCACTCTGGCCAATCAGCGCCGTAATGCGGTGTTTTGGGATCCGCATGTTAATGTTATGCAACACATGCTTTTGACCCAATCGCAGATTCAGATCGCGAACTTCGATGGCCGTTTGTTCCGGTGACAGCCCTTCCAGGTTGAGTCGTTCCCGTTCGAACAGTTTCAGCATGAGCGTCAGTAACCTCGCAAATATCGTTGACGTAGCCGCTTACGTAGGATCACAGCCAGAATATTTAATACAAAAACCACCAGTAATAACAATAAGCAACTGGCAAACATCATAGACGCGCTTCGCATGTCTGTTTGGCTGTGGAATGCGCCGTCGTATATTAACACACCCAAATGCATAAACTGGCGATCCAGGTGCAGATAGGGGAATTCGCCATCAAACGGAAGATTGGGCGCAAATTTTACAGCGCCAACCAGCATTAGCGGTGCAACTTCACCAGCGGCCCGCGCGATGGCAAGGATCACACCGGTCATAATACCGGGACTAGCGATCGGCAGTATGGTGTGCCAAATGGTTTCCAGTTTGGTAGCACCTAATGCATAGCTACCTGCTTTTAATCGCTGGGGTACGCGCCTTAGCCCCTCTTCGGTAGCTACAATTACCACAGGCAATGTAAGTATTGCCATGGTTAATGCCGCCCAGAATACGCCGGGAGTTCCCATTGTAGGGGCAGGTAAACGATCACCGAAGAACAGTTCGTCAATTTGGCCACCCACGAAGTATACAAAGAAGCCGAGTCCGAATACGCCATACACAATTGACGGCACTCCCGCCATGTTGCTAACACAGATGCGAATGACTGCCGTCATCGTATTGTCGGGAGCATACTCGGTAAGATAAATCGCCGCCATTACACCGAAAGGCGTCACCAGAATAGTCATAATAAATATCATCAGCACGGTACCAAACAAGGCTGGGAATACCCCGCCTGCGGTATTTGCTTGTTTGGGTGAGTCCGTTAAGAACGTCCAAATGGCGTTGGCTGCGACACCCGCTTTGCCCCACGGACTTAGCTGTCCGGTATAATTGAGCTGGTCCAGATCGTTAAGGAGAATTGAAAATCCCTCACCGCTGGCAAACTGAATATGCAATCGAAACTCGGCAAGCTGGGATTCCAATTCCAGTACCCGGTTTTGCCATACGCTGAACTCGCGGGAAAGCCGTTCTCTGGCCGGTGCATCATCGGCTACTGCCCGTATATCCAATTCGGCCAAACGGCGGTGGATTGGCGCAAGATGAAGCGTGCGGATTTGGTCGATGTCGAACTGTAACGCGTTAACCTGCTGACGCGCCTGTTCCAGCGCTGCCAAGGATTGCGCCGGCTTACCAGGTAAATCCAGGCTTATCGGCTGTGCAAAAATCCGGGTGCCGTCTTTCAGCACAATATCAGCCGCTTCTTTTGCAACCGCCAGATTCTGAATAGCGGGCGTTTCCAGAATAAGCTGATTACCAAACGGATAAGCGGCATTTGAATATCGGATCAGCCACAGGTGTTGAGTTGCGGCACTATATTGACTGGCGACCTGCCCTGCCCCTACCTGAGCATACACTTTGTGCGCGCTACCCGCCGCATCCGTATAAGTAAGGTTGTGCACTGGGCGAGGCCAAAAATAATCACTACCACGCAAGGCAATTAACCCTAATACACACACTAAAGCAACCAGTAACAAACTGGCACAAAACGCGCCCAAACTAATTACAAATGACTGCTGCTGACGATTAGACAGAAAACGTCTGAATGACCACTTACCCATAACTGGCATTCCTGCGCAATCGTTGACGTAATAACTCGGCCAGCGTATTTACCAAAAACGTGAAAGTAAATAATACACATGCGGTTAAGAACAGTACCTTGTAATGCATACTGTCTAATTCGGCTTCGGGCAATTCAATAGCGAGGTTAGCCGTAAGTGCGCGCAAACCAGCAAACAAATCCCAATCGGCAATCGGCGTATTTCCCGTTACCATTAACACAATCATGGTTTCGCCAAAAGCGCGCCCAAATCCGAGCATAATAGCCGCCATTATTCCCGGAAAGGCCACCCTCAACACCACTCTGCGCAGGGTTTGTAAACGGGTTGCCCCCAACGCATAAGAGGCCTGGCGTAAACTTGTTGGCACGCCACTAATGGCATCCTCTGCCAAAGAATAAATACTGGGCGAAATAGCAAAGCCCAGGGCTATCGCTACCAAAATGGTGGTTTTACCTACCGGCACGCCGGTGGTATCGGTAATAAAGTCAAAGTCGTTGACTTCCAGTATGTAAAACAGCAACTGTGGTGCCCATTCAATGCTGATATAACCCAGACCCAGTATGCCAAGTACAGGCAGCACCAGTTCAGCCGTATTGCGCACGCGGGCAGGCAGATTGCGCGCAACTTTGTGCTGAATTAAGGCAATCAACAACAAACTAAATGGCACCGTAAATAAAAACACGGCGAACGAAAATAAAAAGCGCTCAGCCAACGGTGCCAGCCAGATTGCAGCAATGAATCCAATCAAAACGGAAGGAATGGCCTCCAGCATTTCGATTGCAGGTTTCATATTATCGCGCACTCTTGGACGGGCAAAATACGCAGTATACACCGCCGCCCCCAAGGCAAGCGGAATAGCAATAAGCAACGCCAGGCCCGACGCTTTGATACTGCCCATTAACAATGGCACCAGGTTCATTTTTGTTTCCTGGTAATCACTGGCACTGGTGGTTTGCCACAATTGGTCTGGCTGTCGATAACCTTCGTAAAGTTGCGGCGATAAGAGACTATCTATTGTGCTGAGCCCAGCCAAATGGTTGATGTGTAACTTAAGCAAGGTGCTATCAGAATACACATATACCCGATCGTCAAACCAACTCAAGCCGGTTGGCTGAAACGGCAATGCGCGTCGTTCTACAATTTCGCCGGTCACCTGATTAATCAGCAATAACTGTTGCTGATTAGTAATCATGGCTAATCCGTTTACACTGGCATGTGGGTTAATTGCAACGGGTTGCTCATTGGGCTTTAAAGCCAGTTTATACGCAAGCTGATATCGCAATACCCCTTTATCGTTATATACCGTTAGCCTGCTCATCGCGCTGTTGGGATGTGAAACAAGCAGTGAACGCCCTTTTACAAAGGTAAACGCCTGTACTACCGGGTCGGGTAACACAATGCGGTCAATCAGCACGTGCTTTTCGTTGTAAAAAAGCAGGATATTGTCTCGAATTTGCATTATCTGATTGCTATCGGGAAGTAACACGATGGGCAGTAAATCGGTTAGGGTATGCCGAATAATTCTGGCAGGGTCCTGCCGGTTAACCCACTGAATAAACTGAGACTTCTCCGTATTAACAACCAAAATAAGCCACTTTTCGCCTACTTCCAGTGACCAGTTTATTTTAGCCGCCCAAACGGCTTCTGGTATTGCAAATGACAGTTCACTGGCCAGCGGACTACCTACCATGGCAACTTCGTGTGAAGCAGCAAATGTTGGAACAGGAAATAACCGTACCTGCCCGGTAGCCGAGATATCAATCGCGTAGGGAGTCCCCTGAACCAAATGCGTCGTCAGTGAATGAGAACAAGGGCGTCGAATGGATTGACCGGCGGTAAGTTCGTTATCCACCAGCGTAGTCAGTGTCAGGCGACAACCAGGGCCTTGCAAAATGGCAGCTTGTCCGCTGTCGATGTCCCCTGCATATAAAAAGCGGCCCGTCGGTAACACCGGTAATTCCGTTTGGATCTCGGCATCCGGAGAAAAAGCAAAATCAGCCGCCTGAGAAAAGAAATGCCAGATCAGTATTACCATGGTTAGCAGCACCATTGCGCCAAACCCACTGATAATCACTCGCGCTGTGATGTCACGGCGACGACGTTTTTTCAGTACAGTTTCCTGCTTAGCTGCTACATTCATTATTCGGAGTCATGATTTGGCTTAAATTGCACTGCTCAGCAGTGTAAGTTGTGATATTTTAAGATCAAGAGAAACTTATAAATACCTGTCAGGGTCAGTTTTTTCGACCTCACAGTACAACTCACAGGAGTGAATGTATGAAGCCTGTCATCATCACTGTTATTGGTAAAGACCGTCCTGGTCTGGTTGATGCCGTTGCTAAAAAGGTCTACCAGCATGGGGGAAACTGGCAAGCCAGCAGCTTTGCCCACATGGCCGGGCAGTTTGCCGGGTTTGTGGAAGTGCTGGTACCTGCCGAACAACACCACGCATTAATTGAGGCCCTCAACAAACTCGACGGTTTACAGGTCCACTCCCAGTCGGTAACAGAAACCACCGCACATCCCGATGAAATGCTTCGAATAGAGGTAATGGGCAACGACCGTACCGGCATTGTTCAGGAAATTACCAATGTGCTTAATGGCTTTAACCTGAACATACTGCACTTTGCATCAACCTGTGAAAGTGCACCCAACTGGGGTAGCCAGATGTTTAAAGCACAACTGCGCGTGGGCGTGTCAGCCGATTTAGACCGCGATGATTTGCAGGAAGCACTGGAAGCGGTTGCCAACGATTTGGTAGTGGATATAACCACAACCTTATCCTGAACCGCATAGCGCGGTTAGAAAATATTTTTAACGCCGTCAACAGGTTGTAATACTCAACTGCTATGTTAACGCGTTTTGATTGCTGAATAACTGATGTAATTATGGAATCGACTGACCTTTATTACCCAAAAGAACTGAGCTGGTTGTCTTTCAACGAACGAGTGTTGCAGGAAGCCGCCGACAGAAATAACCCCGCCGTGGAACGCATTCGCTTTCTGGGTATTTACTCCAATAACCTGGATGAATTCTTCCGCGTGAGAGTGTCTGATGTAAAACGCCAGATCATCATTGCCCAAAACGACGGTAATGATTTGGAAGCCCAGCATCAACGCAGACTGTTAGAGCAAATTCAGCAAAAAGTAGTGGCGCTGTCGAAAAAATTCGACACCATACACAAAGAAGTTGTAAAGGCGCTGGCGCGCTACAGCATTATTATTCTGCAAAAGAACGAACTCACTGACTATCAGCGTGAATGGGTGCGCAATTACTTTATCAACAAAGTATTACGCCATATTGCCCCTATTTTGATTGATAAGAAAACCGACTTGCTTAGGCGCTTAAACGGCAACACCGTTTATTTGTATGTGGCACTGCGCCGTGAAGGCCGCAGCCCGCGATTTGCCGTAGTGCAAGTACCTACATCCGAGGTATCGCGATTTTTCCTGATCCCGCCGCAGCGCAGTAGAAAGAGTAAACACATCATATTGCTCGACGATATGATCCAGCTGTCGATGGAGGAAATTTTCCGCGGTTTTGTTAAATTCGATACTCTGGAGTCGTACTCATTTAAAATGACCCGCGACGCTGAATACTTTATTAACGACGAAATCGACGAAAGTTATGTAGAGAAAATGTCGGAAAGTATGAAGCAGCGATTAATTGCCGAGCCGGTTCGGGTGATCCATGATCAGGACATGCCTGCCGACATGATTGAAGATCTGCAGCGCCGCCTGAAGATAACCAAGCTGGATACACTGCATTCTGCTGGTCATTACCGCAACTTCAAAGACTTTATTGGTTTTCCAAACGTGGGGCGAGAGTATCTTGAACACCCGCCGTTACCTGCCATTGATACCAAGGACTTTTCGGCATACAACACAGTGTTCGATGCAATCAGTGCCCATGACATACTGCTGTATTATCCGTATCACCGCTTTTTGCACTTTACTGAATTTGTGCGCCAGGCGGCATTCGACCCCAGTGTTAAATCAATTCGTATTAATATTTACCGGGTGGCGAGCCACTCGCGGATCATTAGCTCACTGATTGACGCTGTGGACAACGGCAAAAAAGTAACGGTAATTGTAGAGCTACGCGCCCGTTTCGACGAAGAAGCCAACATTGAGTGGTCGAAGCGCATGACCGATGCCGGTATTCGCGTAATTCTGGGCGTACCTTCACTTAAAATTCACTCCAAACTGTGTATTGTGTCGCGTGAAGAGCGCGGCAAGTTAATGCACTACGCGCATTTTGGTACCGGTAACTTTAACGAGAAAACGGCCAAAATTTATACCGACTTTAGTTTGTTTACCAAGAATCAGGAAATGGCTGAGGAAGGTAACTCTGTATTTGATTTAATTTCAAACCCGTATCGTCGCTATAAGTTCCAGCATTTACAAATTTCACCGTTAAACGCCCGAACCAAAGTACAGTCGCTGATCCGTCAAGAAATTCAATACATGAAAGAGGGTCACAAGGCTGGGATCACCTTTAAAATTAATAACCTGGTTGATAACGAACTGATTGACGATTTGTATCGCGCCAGTCAGGCAGGCGTAAAAATCCGCGGTATTGTGCGCGGTATGTGTAGCCTGCGTACCGGTATAAAAGGGTTGAGCGAAAACATTAAAATTATTTCTGTAGTAGACCGTTTTCTGGAACACCCGCGCGTAATGATTTTTAACGGAGGTGGCAACCGCAAAGTTTATATTTCGTCTGCCGACTGGATGATGCGGAACATGGACAACCGTATTGAAGTGGGTGCACCAGTGTACGACGAAGCTCTGCAACAACGCATTGTGGATATTATGGAAATTCAGTTTCGCGATACCATGAAAGCCAGGGAAATCGACAAGGATCAAACGAACCAGTACGTTAAACGAGGCAACCGCAGAAAAATGCGTTCTCAGGAAGAGATTTACAATTACCTTAAACAGCTGGAAGAGAAAAAATGAGTCCGGATCCATCGTCCTTTTCTGGTGTAGAAAGCCGCGAAGTTACCAAAGTTGCAGCACTGGACATTGGTTCTAACAGCTTTCACCTGGTGGTAGCTCGCATTGTGGCAGGTTCAGTACAAATTCTTCACCGGGTAAAACAACGCGTCCGCTTAGCGGAAGGACTGGACGACAATAATCTATTGGGTGGTGAAGCAAAACAGCGCGGACTGGACACACTCAAAGTGATTGCAGATTCGCTAAAAGGCTTCGAGCCTGATTCGGTGAGAATTGTCGCTACCCATACGCTTCGACGGGCAGTAAATGCAAAGGAATTTATTGAAGAAGCCCTGCAAATTCTGCCCTATCCCATCGAGGTTATATCGGGTACCGAGGAGGCGCGGTTAATTTATTCAGGTGTGGCGCATACCAATCACGACACGGGCAAGCGTTTAGTGGTGGATATAGGTGGTGGCTCTACCGAGTTTATAATAGGTGAAGGATTAAACCCGTTGTTGTTGCGAAGCCTGCAAATGGGTTGTGTAAGCTATACTCAGCGCTTTTTTGCCAATGGTGAATTAAAAACCAAAGCGTTTGAAAAGGCGATCACCGCAGCAGAACAGGAAATGGAACCCATTGAAGAGCGTTACCGACGCTTGGGCTGGCAACGCTGTATCGGCACTTCCGGTACCATCAAAGCCATTTGTGCGCTGGTACAAAAAGAACAAAAAGAAGTATACGATAAACCTATTACGTTGAAAGACTTAAAGACGCTGATGAAGCAATTCATCGAAGCTGGCCATATCGATCAACTTAACTTTCCTGAAATGACCGATGACAGACGCCCGGTTATGCCCGCCGGATTATGTGTGTTGATTGGCCTTTTTAAAGCACTGAAGATTGAATCACTGGAGTATTCTCCCGCGGCGCTGCGTGAAGGCGTGTTATACCAGATGGAGGATGAGCTGCATAACAGTGACATCCGTAGCCGCACTGCCAGCAGCCTGGCAACGCGTTATGACGTGGACACAGCGCAGGCACATTTGGTGCTCAATACAACCATTACGTTATTTAATCACTGCCAGAAAGCATGGAAACTGAGTCATCCGGACTACCGTGCCATACTAGGTTGGGCAGCATTACTGCACGAGGTAGGCATTCAGATAAACACCCGTGGCGTACAACGTCACTCCGCCTATATCCTGCAAAATGTGGATATGCCAGGATTTAATCAGGCACAGCAGGAACTATTGGCAACGCTTGTACGCTTTCATCGCAAGAAAATCCGCGTAGCAGACATACCCAACTTCACACAATACGGAAAAGAAGACGTATACCGTCTGATCGTGTTGTTGCGTTTGGGCGTGTTGTTGAATATTAAGCGCCAGGAAGACTTTCTGCCTGATTTTGCAGTTGACGTTGAGAAGTGCAGATTATCGCTGACCTTCCCACCTGAATGGCTGCCATCAAAACCTATAATGACAGCAGATTTGGAACGAGAAAAAGGCTATCAGTCGGCTGTCGGTATTGAGCTGACTGTTTCCTGAGATCCCGGATAAGCGCTTCGCACTTTCCGGGACGAAGGATGGGGATAAGCGCTTCGCGCTTTCCGGGACGAAGGATGGGGACAAGTGCTTCGCACTTTCCGGGACGACGGATGGGGACAAGCGCTTCGCACTTTCC
>NZ_JBLBUE010000066.1:0-17198 GCF_047290655.1 Alteromonas sp. AMM-1
GCAGTAAAATCACCGCGTTTGTTGCCCGTCAGGCTGTGTACTTCATCAATGATCACCGTTTTTAGTTTGCCAAAGATCTGCGGCGCATCGGCATACGACAGCATTAACATCAGTGATTCCGGCGTGGTTAACAGGATATGCGGCGGCTTTTTTCGCTGTCGTTGCCGTTTATGTGCGGGGGTGTCACCAGTACGGGTTTCAACACGGATTGGCAGGCCAATATCTTCAATGGGCTTCAGCAGATTTCGATGAATATCGTGAGTTAGTGCTTTAAGTGGAGAGATATAAAGCGTATGCAAATACTCACTTTCAACATTGCTCAATTGGTGAAGTACGGGCAAGAAACCCGACAAGGTTTTACCTGCACCAGTAGGAGCAATAAGTAACACAGACTGTTGCTCTAACGCCTTAACGAATATCTCAGATTGGTAGCTTCGAAAAGTCCAGCCTTGCTGGCTGAACCATTTTTCAAAAGCAGGCGATAGCGACATGATGTTGAATGAGCTTAATTAAACTCGTTAATACGCCAAAAACAGATTTTGGGTTTAGCAACAGATTGAAAAACTAACTTTTACTGCGCCGGTTACTATCTATACGACGACCCAGGGATCGCGTGCAAGTTTTCTCTGGCATAACGCGCACCAATCAGATGCGGCACTACTTCATAAAAAGACAAAAACACAAACAGTGGCCAGTCGTACCAGCGTAAGTATTGTTTTCCAATACGTTTAGCGTGGAACCAATCCAACTTTAGCTTTTCTTTCATTAACAGCGATATGCTTTTGTGCGCGCTAACCGACATACACTGATGTCCTTTATTGCGCTGTAAATCCCATAAAAAAGCCAGCCCACCAATAGCATGCTGCATAGCCCCCTCGCGAGCGATATAAAACACATGGCCTGCAGCTCTGATTTTATCGTTGCGCAACTCAGCCGACAGAAAGGGGGTCGCGGCATGCGGGTAAGGAAATACTTCTAAAATGTCACGGCGATAGATTGCACCATTGTTCGACACTTTACTGGTTGGCCCCGATTTACCCGGGTCGTCCCATGCGCGGTGCAACAGATTGCAAACCCGCCGATAGCTGCTGAATTCACCATAATAAGTTCGACCACTTGATGCCGCATAGTCTCCGGATAAAAGACCCGACATTAACTCGCGCAGCCAGTTATTTGTAGGTGTACAATCTGACTCCAGTACCGCTATATATTCATGCTTACACTGACTAACACCGTAGTCTTTCAGCACTGCTGACTGAATGGAGTCGTAGTAGAGTATTTGAAGATGGGGAACAAAAGCATAAAGCTGATCGGGGACCGGCTGGTCCTGTACCTGAGTACTTTCTACCAACACCACATCAAAACCTTCTTCTATATCCTGGTTTGATAGTGCCTCCAGCAACGCCAGTTCGTCGTGCCAGGTTTTTTGCTCACCTGCTTCATAATCAGATACAGAAATGACACAGAGTCGGTTCGATGATGTAGTCATAAAACATCCTTATTTATTGTTATTATCAGGATAATACTTTAGTACTATGCTGCTGTACATTTTTCATACTAAACGAGTTGTGCGTGTATGCAAGCTATTTTAAGAGAAATTCTGAAGCATAGTTAGAGTGCTTTTCAAACTAAACGCTCACGGTCTGTTGTGATAAACTCGAACAAACCTCGATATTTGAATAACTCTTGATGATGCTGCATCGATTCGCCCTGATACCATTACTGGTCATTACACTCATTGCGTGTAATGACAACAGTTTGCCTACCATTGGCCGTACCCAGGGCGATTTCCCGATGCAGACTTTATTGCATTTTGACAGTGAAAATCAGTGCTATCGCTTTGCGCAGAATGTGTTGTTTGAAGCCCCCTTTGCTGACGGGATGGCGTATCCCAGGGACACCTGCCTGGAAAGTGCTAAGAAAATTGGCAGAAAGACATCTGAGGAAGTCGCAGCGTTGCACGTGTCACTTACGTACAACGGCGAATATTACATCGTAAAAAGCGGTTACTAATACGCGTCAATCCAAATATCTCCTCAGGCGTATAAACGTTGTATATACGATAACACCAGACTGGGAGAGAATTTACTTTGGATGCTTCACAGTGGTTACACAAACAACGACAAGGACTCTATTGTGAACCTGCCAACTGCTACATCGACCCGCTTCACCCCGTAGAACACGCATTAATTACCCACGCGCACGCGGACCATGCCATTAGCGGGCATAAGTCGGTAACTGCCACAGCAAGTACGCTGGCTATTATGCAGAGCCGCTATGGCGAAGACATGGCTGGGTCGACTCAAGCGGTAAACTACCGCGAACAGATTTCGTTGGGTTCATCGCACGACCCAGTTACCTGTGTGTTTTATCCGGCAGGCCACATTTTGGGTTCCGCGCAAATCCTACTATGCTATCGGGGCACCCGGGTGGTGATATCAGGAGATTATAAGCGACAGTCAGACCCTACCTGCCTCCCGTTTGAACCCGTGCAATGTGATGTATTCATAACTGAAGCCACTTTCGCACTGCCGGTGTTTAAGCATCCCTCTATCGAGCAGGAAATGTCGAAGCTGCTGGACTCATTAGCTGTTTTTCCGAAACGTTGTCACCTTGTTGGTGTTTATGCCTTGGGTAAGTGTCAACGAGTTATACTGGAATTGCGGGCGATAGGCTATACCGCGCCCATTTATCTGCATGGTGCACAGCGTAAACTGTGTGATTTATATGAACGCCAGGGCATTGAGCTGGGGGAGTTAATTGACGTCGCCGAGGTGAACGACAAGCAATCACTGGCTGGTAACATTGTGCTGGCACCGCCTTCTGCATTGAGCGACCGCTGGTCACGCACCCTGCCTAATGTGAGGCGAGCCATGGCGTCAGGCTGGATGCAAATTCGCGCCAGAGCCAAACAACGGCAGGTTGAACTACCGCTGGTTGTGTCGGACCACTGTGACTGGCAAGCTCTACTCGACACCATTGAAGAGGTGAACCCTAAAGAAGTGTGGATCACCCATGGCCGCGAAGATGCCTTGCTGCATGCGTTAACACAGCAAGGCCGTACCGCTCAGGCACTGAGCATGGTGGGCTATGAGTCCGATACGCAGGATTAGCCATGCAAGCATTCAGTGAATTACTCGAAAACCTCTACTACACCACACCCAGCAATGAGAAACAGCGGTTGCTACTGGCTTACTTAAAGAATACACCCGACCCGGATCGCGGCTGGGCCATTGCTGCGCTGGCCAGCACGCTGCGCTTTGAGTTTTTTAAACGACATACCGTAAAAGAACTCATGTTAAGCCGGGTTGACCCGGATCTGTTTGCGATGAGTTATGACTACGTGGGCGAAGTCAGTGAAACGGTAGCGCACTTATGGCCTGATGCTACCGAGCAAACGGCAGCTTTGCCGACGCTGAACGAACTGGTAACAGCCTTCCAACAGGTGTCTAAACAAAAAGTCAGTGCACTACTTGCCGACTACCTGTCGATTATGACGCCACCGCAACGATGGGCGCTTATCAAATTAGGTACCCGGGGACTGCGGGTCGGTATGTCGGCACGCAGTGTGAAAAAAGTCCTGGCGACTTATGGCAATGTACCTGTTGAAGATATCGAACAACTGTGGCACGCCCTTTCTCCCCCCTACGCTGAATTGTTTGCATGGCTGGACGGCAAACAACCTAAACCAGATATATCCAACGCTGTGACGTTTCACCCGGTAATGCTGTCGCACCCGTTACAAGATGATGACCTTGAGGCTATTAAAGCCCAACCTGACGAATGGCAAATTGAGCACAAATATGACGGTATTCGCGTACAGTTGGTATGCAATGCCAATGGAAAAGCCATATACAGCCGCACCGGCGATGATATCAGTCACGCCTTTCCCGATGTGTTGGAACAACTGCATTTTCATGGCGTGGTAGACGGTGAATTACTGATCATGAAAGACGGTAATATCGATAGCTTTAATGCGTTGCAACAGAGACTCAACCGCAAGAAACCCACCAAGGCATTGCTTGCATCCCACCCAGCAGGCGTCATGCTTTACGACATTTTGAAATACCAGCAATCAGACGTTACCCGGCATTCCCTCGATGTGAGACGTGAGTACCTGGAAAAGTGGGTAGCCAACAATCAACAACCGACCTTTCAACTGTCGCCGATGTTGGCGATTCACGATGAAGAGCAGCTTGAAGCAGCGTATCGGCAAGCCGCTGACAATCCTTCCGTTGAAGGCTTAATGCTAAAGCGCCTGGCTAGCCCTTACACCGCAGGCAGACCCGTTGGTCAGTGGTTTAAATGGAAACGCGAAGCGCTGTTAGCAGATGCGGTAGTCATGTACGCCCAGCGCGGTCACGGCAAGCGTTCAAGCTTTTACTCCGACTATACGTTTGGCGTGTGGGAAGGCGACAAATTACTGCCGATTGGCAAAGCCTATTCTGGCTTCACAGACGAAGAATTGAAAAAGCTCGACAACTGGATACGGCGACACGCAACCGGGCGATTCGGGCCGGTACGTGAAGTCGAGAAAGCCCTGGTTTTGGAAGTGGCCTTCGACGCAGTGCATCCATCAAGCCGCCACAAATCCGGCGTAGCCCTGCGCTTTCCCCGCGTTCACCGCATCCGCTGGGATAAACCGGCCAGCGAAGCTGATACCCTGGATGCAGTGAAACGGTTGATTCGGTGATGCTGGAATTGGTAGGCGCTACGAACCAAACACAGAAACACAACTTTGAGAAGTTTGATGTAAACCAACACAAAAATGCCTAACGGAAATTTGTCCGCTGCTTGGGCTTGTTAAGCTCACCTCTGACGATACTTTTCGATGATTGTATTGGCCGCTATATTTAGCTGCTCTTGTGCGGTTTCAGATACATAGGGTGTAACGAGGAATATACCTAGTCCTTCTTTGGGATAAATGGATATCCAGGCTGACGTGCCGAAAGTTCCACCGCCGTGATAATACTGCCCCTCAGAATCTAATCTAAACGTATTCCAAATATAGGCTCTGCCTAACCCATCCTCGTCTCCAGCAAGTAAAGTTAGCGCCTTTTCAGCTATCTTATTGTCGCTGTTGAGATAATAGCTTAGATATCTGCCCATATCTGGCACTGTGGATTTTAGGCCTCCCGCTGCATTAAAGTAGTCAGACGCGTCTGGTGTGGGAAGGCCGTTTTCATGTGTTCCTCGTCTCCACCTGGCATGTTCACTTTCAGAAAAGTGAGCATAGGTCTCGATTTGCCCTGTAAACTTAAAAACATAGCGCTTAAGAAGTTGCTCTATCGGCGCGTTGTATAGATTTTCCAGTACGATACCGATGATTCGAACGCCTGAGTTTGAATAACGATATCTACTTCCTGGTTTCTCTTGAAGTGTATATCCGTTTAATATGTTGATTAGGTTTTCATCATCGTGGGCAATAAAACACTTAAGCCGCTCATCTGGCAGGAGATTAATTCCATCGCACGATAAATCGGTTGGAAGCCCGGAGATATGTGTCGCTAAATGCCTGACTGTGATTTCTACGCCTTGATATTGTAATGCGTCTTTATTAACCCTATCGAGGTATCGAGAGATTGGAGCATCGAGTTCTATGAGTCCATCAGATACGGCTTGCGCTAAGATTAATCCGACATGCGTTTTGGTAATAGAACCTATGTCGTAAAGGGTATTGTCGGATGGACTTAAGCCATCGGAAAATTCGCCGTAATGATATGTACTCACGACGCCTTCTGTTACGAATGCTACGGATACCGCGCTAAACTTAGTGTTCGAAATTAGCCTGGCAACTTCTTCATTGATTATTTCAACCTGTTTATACTGCTTAGTTATCTCAGGCTTTGAACATCCCAAAACGAAAACGCAAGCTATGAACATCGCAAAGAGACGTAGTCTTTTTAGTTTTTTTAAAATGGTCGAATAACACATCAATCTTTCCTTGAAATCTTTGCTTTTTACCCAGAAGTGAGGGTTTCAGCATGAGACGTTAATATTCTTCCACTCCACTTGCCGCAAAGATGATTTAGCGCAGTTTCAGCAAGTACTTCCTGCAAATCAAATTCGCTATCTAAGCAGGATATCTGATTGTGACTTACGCTCAGGGGTTCCTCACACACGTCTTTTGAATCATTGCCTGACTGGCTTGTTCGCCATATTCATCACCCGTTGATTTTGCGACAGCCAGGTCGATGCGCGCAGTGTCGCATTGACGTTGCAACGTCAAAGACATGAGGTAGTTCTGATCTTTTTGCTTTTGTGCCAAACCCTTTATTCCATTGTATTCGGTTCGGCTTTCGGGGCTTTTATCTCGCTCATAAGGCGGCGCGTAATTCGTTGCGCAGCCACCTAACAGCAAAATAATAAAACCAGTCGGAACTGTGTATTTGAACAAAACCGTCACTCCACGCTGTACCAGGCAGTATCACGGTGAGTTTATGGTATTAATTCAGGATTTTAGTGCTGATACGCCGGACTTTTTACCCGTTTGTACACACTTGGGAAGTTTGGGAATACCGAGCCCCCTTATTCTTACTTGTTATATGCCAAGTAAGTCGGGGTTTTCCAGAAAAACCCGCAAGCGCTTTTTCTCTGCGTCACTGAAATGTGTTGCCATGTATTGTTCAATAGCCTGTTGTTGCTCTGCATCAGTCATTTGCTGGTCTTGTTGCAATGCATTGTGCCACTGCTTGTAACTCTTTACCTTTTTCTGCCAAGCCTGACGTTTCTCCGTTGTTGCCTGCAGGCGAGCTGCCACCTCGGCGCCGAACTCTGCCGATGCGGCGTTATACAAAGCTTCACCTTCATACTGGATGGCGAGTTCACGCAACGCTTTGACTTCCATAGAGTCTGTAAAACCTTGCTTTTGAGATTCGGGCAGCGCAGCCAACTGCTGCTCAATAAGCGCCGCTTTTTGCGCTTCGGAATAATAAGGATCCTGAGATATTCTCAGGCGCTCAAAAGCAGCCAGATCAAACGCAACGTCTTCGGCAAACAGACATTCATACTCCGGTTCCGAAAAGTAGTTGTAGCGCATCTGTGTTAGCGCGTCCATTCTTGCAGTAATCGCTTCCAGGTCCGGTGTAGCAAGGCCATCTTCTGGTTCGAGAGCCAGCAAAGCCACTTTGTATTCCACGTACCGTGTGAACAAATCCATGTAAGCGACGAGCTGTTCGCCGTCGTACCCTTGTTGAGTTCTGTTTTCGCGGTATTCAGCCAGAATAGCGTCTGGCCTGAGCCCTTCGCGTTCAAAAATGAAGGCGTCAAACTCGTCCTTTAGCCCCGCATGCAATGTAAACAGGCGCTCGGGGGGAACAGGGTTAATTGAATGGTGAGGTTGCGTGGTGTCATCTGAAACAACCAATTCGGTTGGCTCCAGATTGTTTCCCGATGTTGCCCTTTCAACATCGTTTTCGAGTTGTTGTTGCCTTGACGTGGTGGTGAGTTTTAACCCCACCACCAGCACTAAAAGCGCAATCAGTATTACGCTCTTTCGCACGTTACAGGCCCAGTGACTTCAGGCGCTGTGCCTGTTCTACAAACACCTGTACCGGATCGGTTTCAAACCAGTGATGAATACCAAAGACCTGATTGACTTCGTCCAGGTGATTCATGCGATAGCGGTCATTAATAACGTACCCTAACTGTGAACTGCAACTGGACACCAAGCCGTCGTTGGTTTCATCAAACGCTAAGCCGGTTAACACCATAAACGAGTCGCTTACATCCAGTGCATTAGTCAGCGTTTTACCACCACTCCATGAAAAATAGTAAACGCCATTCTCGGCCAGCATATCACCGTCATTTGTACAGTAACCGCTTGGCATGCCCTCTGGATAGCGAGCGTTAAACTTTGCAGCGCCTTCTGTGGTAAGTGAGTCCAGTGCGGCTACGCTGTCTGTTGGCAACGCTCGCGGGTCGGATCCCGTGACCAGCTCAATCACACTAGCAAAAGCATTAAATACTGTGGCGGCAACGCCTTCCTGAGGAGAGTCTTCAGTCAAACCTGCCCGAACAATATCCGCCACCTTACTGCCCTGATTCACACCTGCAACCGAGGTGGCTGATGCAACCAGCTCGGGCGCAACACTGGCGACGTATCGGATAGTTGGACCACCATGACTGTGACCAATCAGGTTAACCTTTTCAGCGCCTGAATGAGCTAATACCTCCTGCACATAGGCCAACAACTGCTCGCCTCGTACTTCACTGGAATTTGCAGGTGACACTGTAGCGGTATATACCTTCGCGCCGTAGCGTGTCAGTTTGTTGGGTACTTTGTAAAAGTAATCAACGCCCAGGGCGTCATCAAATCCAAACAAGCCGTGCACAAGCACAATCGGATATTTGGTTGAGGTATCAGGGGCCGCGTAGGCAGGTACAGCAGCGTTAAACAACCATGCCAAACAAGCGAAATAGAGTGCTTTTTTCATGTGTGAGTCCTGTCTTGTATATTTTCAGTTGTCATTAATATTCTGTCGTTAGGATCTCATCAGAGGTCTAACCATTGTTATTATTTTGTTAACATTCCATTAATTTTTTCAACTTTCAAGTGAAATATTACTTTTGGGACATGCCATTTTTGCTACACGATAGCGGCAAGACTCGTAGTATTTCTTGAATTTTCCTTATAAATTAGCGCATTAATCGCGAAACCTGCAGGTAGTCAGGTTCATAAGCCGACTCATTCACAATATGAATGCACATCATAGATAGCAGAAATACATTTGAGATAATAAATACGTCGAGACATCGGTATAAATGATGTCTCTTTATAAGGAATGGGCACCCGGCTTTTGAAACCAGACTGGAAAATTGTGGGTATTTAACTCAAGCTGACGCGCTGGCTCTTGCGCTTACCTGTTGATGCCATCGCTTCAGATTTTCCTGATACTCGGTCATTCTAATTTTAACTACGCGAGCAAAATCAATCGCACATAGTGCAATGATATCGGCAATAGAGAATGAGTCTCCGGCAATGTAGTCACTCTCGCCCAAACGAGCGTCAAGGATATCCAGAAATGCGACCACATCTTTACCAGCTTGTTCTCCAAAAGCAGGCACAGGGGTCATACGGTCTTTGAAATAACCGGTAGAATGCTGAAAACATTGGGTAACCGGTAACATTAAGCTCTGATCAACACGCCGCTGCCACATGCCTATAATGCCCTTTTCCAGCGGTGTCGTTCCCATTAACGGCGGTTCGGGATGCATGGCTTCTATGTAGGTACAAATCGCGTCGGTTTCACTAATACAGGTGCCATCAGCCAATTCAAGAATGGGTAACTTTCCCATCGGATTCTTAGCCAGCATCTGGGGTGTGCGGTTTTCCCCTTTTTGGATGTCGAGTTGCACGTAGTTCGCCGCGATGCCTTTTTCCGCCAGAAAAATGCGTACCCTGCGCGGATTCGGCGCCCGGGACGAATCGTAAATGATGTATGACATAGTTTGACTCCCTGTTATCTGACAGCCTAAGGCCTGTTAATCTGATTTACTAACAGATTAATCATTAAAGTAACGCTTATAAAGCTGGATATAGTTCACTCTCATCGACGGGCACAGTCGCCACCGACCGGAAAACGGATTTAATTTCATGCCGGTTTCGTAAACCGGTTCAAACCTGTCCGACTTCACCCAATCGGCTAATTCTTCAGGTTGGACAAATTTTTTCCAGTCATGGGTGCCAACAGGCAAATAGCGCATTACGTATTCCGCCCCCAAAATTGCAATTAACCAGGACAACCAGGTCCTGTTTAACGTAGCCAGTACTAATGTCCCTTTGGGGTTAACCAACTGGGCGCATTGCTTAATTAATGCGGGTTGATCTGGCACGTGCTCCACTACTTCTGCGTTGATCACAACATCGTATTGATTACCGTCGGCGATTTGCTGATCGCTCAGTTGATGAAGATAACGAATCGTGAGCCCGGATTGCGACGCATGTAACCTGGCAACTTCTATACTCACTGCACTGGCATCAATACCCGTTACCTCGGCACCTTCTTTGGCCAGCGCTTCACTGATAAGCCCCCCACCACAGCCGACATCCAGTACGGTTAAATCTCGCAGACACTGAGGACTTTGTGGATCGCGATTATGACAATACGCCAGATGCCTGACCATATAGGCAGAACGGGTAGCATTAAACGCCAATGCGGTTTTAAACTTGCCGTTAGGGTCCCACCATTCCCTGGCCAATTTATTAAAACGGGCCAATTCCTTAGCCGAAGTATTTTCTTTAATTGGTTGACTTAGCTGACTTTTGTCTAACATCCGACAATTCCAAAGACACCACTTTATGGGCATGAAGTATAGTACAGCCTGAGTCTGATGATGAAGATTTGTGTAAAGCAGACTGTATTTATGCTCATCTCAATTAATTGATCGACGGTGATTAAGCATTGTCTGTTGTTACCCTCGCCGAATCAAATGTGATCACTATGAAAGAGATGCCAGCAATAATTTTATACTAAAGTTGAAATTTAATGATTTGCACACTACGTTTTGTTTTAGTGATTTGCGAAAGGAACACACCAATGAACCTGCAATTTATCGATTTGCACACTGAGCCACCTCGTTCATTGATTGTGGTCGCAAAGAAAACAGGCATGCAGCTTACGTATCTGGTTATATCCTTGGCATGCTGTGTTTTGGCAGGGCATCTTCTGGATATTGAGTATTTATATCGTCCGGTTCAGGATGGTCCGTCTACGCATCCGCTCACCGCATTATTATTCCTGCTGCTGGCGATGGCCTTGCTCTTTCAGTTTACGCACCGGTCTGTTTCCTTAGGCTTGCAATTTATTGTCGCTTCAATATTGGCATCACTATTCATGTTTAATGCAACATCGCCTGATCAGCCATTTCTGTCTTTGTCATCGTCTAAACACCTGGCAGACATTTTTAATCTTCAGCCCTCTAACCGTTTGTCGGGCAATAGTTTCGTTGTGATAGGTTGTATGCTGTTTTCAATATGGGCCCGCAAGCGCAGACATCACATACTTTGCCAGGCCCTCGCATTAATGTCGCTATGCATCGCTACCATGGCTCTAATAGGTTATGCCTATCACACTCCGGCTCTTTATCAGGATATGTCATTGTTTACGGTAACCCTTAGCTTTTTCCTTGCCGCTTCGGTGCTGGGGATTTCAGCAAACAGAGGAACAGTTCGCGCGGCACTCTCCCCTCATCTGGGAGGTCAGATAGTCCGGATACAATGTATTGTGGGTGGGGCATTCTTCTTTGGCACCGGCTACCTGGTGTTTCGCTCTTTAGCCAATGCGCAGGTGAGCAGTTTATTCGGAAGCTATATGATCGCTGTTTGTTGGTTCCTGTTCGTGGTGCTTATGACCGGGGCGAGTGTATTCGAGCAAACCGACCGCACTCGACGCAAACAGGAAAAGAAACTACGAGCGGTGGCGCTCTACGATGAACTCACCCAATTATTGAATCGTCGGGGATTTAAACAGATCATTGACCAACAACTTGCACATCAACGCAGAGTCGGTGGTGGAATGGGTCTAATGCTGGTAGACATTGATCATTTTAAGCAGGTAAATGACCGCTATGGCCATGACATAGGAGATAAGGTTATTCAGCACGTGGCCTGGCATCTTCGCCGACTGGTAAGGGATACCGATTCAGTATGCCGCTATGGCGGTGAGGAATTTGCCATATTGCTGCCGCATACGGAGCCCGAAGGTGTAATCATTGCCGCCAACACTCTTCAACATGCCATTGAAGCACTCAGCATGCCGCTATTTAACGACTCGCATTCGGAAACTCTGTCAGTAACAGTATCGATAGGTTGCTCTAATGTGGTGAATGGGTTAACTGAGAAAGCCTTCAAACGCGCTGATGAAGCGTTATACGAATCTAAACGCGCAGGCAGAAACTGTGTTTCCGGGCGATTCGAAGCGCCACATTCCGATTATTCCAAGTCCAGGAAGGCACACCGAAGCCGTCATTTTTTCCGTACCGCCAAACAACAAAGTTAATTCGTTACGATTGTCTGGCAGCCCAGTTTGCCAATGCAGCCTGAGCATTGGCATCGATAGCGGCCTTGTTCTGGCTTACCCAGTATTTTTCCATCACGCGTACATTGGCTTGATTTGCCTTGTAAAAGAAGTCGGCTATGTCACCTACCACAGGTATAAAACCTAAGCCAAAATCGAGCAGTGCATTGCGCAACATCACTTTTACCAACCCGGTTGGTAACCCCATTTGCTTACCCAGATAAACAATACGCAACGCAGCGATAAGCATAATTGCATCCCCTACTCCGGGGATTAAACCAATAATGGCATCAAACCCAATGCGAAAAGGCACAAACGGGAGCTTAAACGCAGTATCCAGCCGGTTAGCCAGCTTTTGTGCTTTCAGCAACTCAGTAGGCGCAGTAACTCCCGTTGTGTTGTTCATTGTTTGCTTCCTAGCTCCCTCGCCAGCTGTTCACGCTGTGCATTGTTGTCTGAAACCTGCCAGCCATGCAGGTTTTCTTTTACCAGTTCAAACAACATATTTATATGCGCTGGATCGCTGTTAAGTGCGGGAATATATTCATAACGCTCTCCGCCAGCTTCCATAAAGTACTCACGATTTTCTTCGCCAATTTCCTCAATCGTTTCCAGACAATCGGCAGAAAAGCCTGGGCATACCACCTGCACTGACGTCACGCCCTCGGACGGCAAACCCTTAAGGGTTTCATCGGTATAGGGTTTCAACCACTCTTCGCGGCCAAAACGCGATTGGAAGGTAGTCATATACTCGGACTTTGTTAATCCAAGTGCCTCAGCGATAAGACGTGACGTTTTGTGACACTCACAGTGATACGGATCGCCATTGTCCAGATACCGCTTCGGAACACCGTGATAAGATAAAATCAACTTATCTGCCCGTCCGTGTTGCTGCCAATGTTGCTGAATCTTATTCGCCACCGCCTGAATGTAGCCAGGACGATCGTGGTAATGGCTGATAAAACGAAAATCCGGTAGCCAGCGACGTTTAACAAAATCATGCGCTACTGCATCAAACGTTGACGCAACTGTAGAGGCACTGTACTGAGGATAAAGAGGCAGTACCAGTAACTTGCGAACCCCCGCATTCAGCATGCGATCAATAGTATTGCTAACGGAAGGCTCACCGTAACGCATGGCATACTCCACCACCACGCTGTCACCGAATGCTTTTCGACATTCCTCTGCCAGGGCCGTGGCCTGTGCTTTGGTATGCACCATTAATGGTGAGCCGTGTTCAGACCACACCGAGGCATAGGCTTCTGCGGAACGCTTTGGACGCACATTCAAAATAATACCGTTTAAGATAAACCACCATATCAGGCGGGGAACTTCCACCACCCGGGGGTCAGACAAAAACTCCTTAAGATAGGGCTTAAGCGCGGCTTTAGTAGGCGCCTGAGGCGTACCTAAATTGGTAATTAACACACCAATTTTATCTGACTGACCATGGGTAAATCCGGTATTTCCAGTGAATTTCATTTAGTTACTATTCCGCGTTTATAACTTGCTATGTGTGCATACTACGAAAAGCACGCCCAAACAGACTACTACGGCTGATAATAAGTCGCGGCACCCGGACCAACCGGCATCCCCAACACAAATACCCAGATGAAAAACAACAGGGTCCAGCCAATCATAAATACCATACTGTAAGGCAGCATCATGGCGATTAATGTGCCCATACCTACATCCCGCTTATATTTAGCTGCCATAGCCATAATTAAACCAAAATAACTCATCATTGGTGAAATTACGTTGGTAACCGAGTCACCAATCCGGTAAGCAGCCTGAATGACCTCAGGCGCAAATCCCACCAACATGAGCATAGGTACAAAAATAGGCGCAGTTACTGCCCATTGAGCTGAAGCGCTACCCAGTGATAAGTTTACTATCCCGCACATTAAAATAAACAGCACGAACACTTCGGGGCCGTCGAGACCTAACTGCTGCAACAATGCCGCACCTTCTACTGCCATTACCGTGCCCAGATTGGTCCAGTTGAAGAACGCGACAAACTGCGCGGCAAAGAATACCAAGGTGATATATAACCCCATAGATCCCATGCTTTTAGACATCGCATTAATGATGTCGCGATCGTTTTTCATGGTACCGGCAAGGCGTCCGTAAACAAAACCAGGTATTGCAAAACTGATAAAGATAAACGCCACAATGCCCTTCAGGAAGGGCGAGCCAGCCACCTCTCCGGTGTTGGGGTGTCGCAATATGCCATTGTCAGGTATCACCGTTAGCGCCAGTACAGCACAAACACTGAAAAACGCCACACCCGCCCATTTGAGGGCACGGATTTCAACGTCTGAGGGCGCTTCCATTTTTTGCTTGTCCAGCACAACAGATGCCTCGTTGCTGTCGTACTGGCCTAATCGGGGCTCTACCACCTTCTCAGTAACAAGCGTACCCATCGCTGCAATTAAAAAGGTACTAATAAACATGAAATACCAGTTTACCTCAGGGCCGACAACATAATCCGGATCGATCATACGGGCAGCCGCTTCAGTAATCCCCGACAACAGCGGGTCCACCGTTCCGAGTAACAAATTGGCACTGTAGCCCGCCGAGACACCGGCAAATGCCGCAGCCAGTCCGGCCAGTGGATGACGCCCCAGCGCATGAAAGATCATGGCTGCAAGGGGAATGAGTACCACATAGCCCAATTCTGATGCGGTATTGGAGATGATGCCGGCAAACACAATGGCAAAGGTTACCATGCGTTTGGATGCATTCATTACCAGTGCGCGCATGGCGGTAGACAGCAATCCGGAATGCTCAGCTACCGATACCCCCAACAGGGCAACCAGTACCGTGCCTAACGGCGCAAACCCAGTAAAATTGGTGACCAGGCCAGTAACAATGCGTTGTAAGCCTTCGGCGCTCAATAGTGAAATCACGGGAATCATGCCATCCGGTGAACGGCCTTTAGCCCCTTCCGGTCGTGGATCAACGACTGAAACCTCAAAATAACCCAAAATACCGCTGAGAATAACAATCCCCAGTGCGAGCAATGCAAATAGCGTAACCGGATGCGGCAGAAGGTTTCCAAGCCACTCTACAGTGGTGAGAAACCGTGAAAAGAGGCCTTTTTGCGGCGTCGATTCTGTCGGTTTAGTGATGTTTTCTACACTCAAAACATATCCTCTGTCGTTTATTATTATGATGTTGCTTTTATGTCCTGGCGGATAGCGATTATTACCAGGCTATTTTTAACGCGAAGTTTACCTCATTTCGCGGTATTTGGGCAGCGAATCAGCAGTATTTGCGGCAGTTAGCGGTATGTTAAAGAACGTGACAACCGGTATTGGTATAGTAGAAAGCTTATCGCTGTGTTTCTATTAAGCCTAACGAAAAAAGCCGATGCAGTGCATCGGCTTTTTGTATTTGCATTAGTATGCGTTGCGGTTATTTGCCGCCTGTACGTGACTTCATATAACGGAAGAAATCACTGTCAGGTTCTACCACTAACACATCGTCCTTGCTGTTAAAGCTTGCCCGGTAAGCATCCATACTACGCAGGAAACCATAGAACTCAGGGTTTTTAGAGTAAACTTCAGCATAGATTTGCGCTGCGGTTGCATCGCCTTCACCGCGCAACTGACGGGCATTACGCTCGGCATCAGCCAACATAACCGTTACTTTTGCTTCGATGTTAGCTTTAATTACTTCAGCCTGTTCCTGACCTTGAGAGCGATGCTCACGCGCCACACCGGCTCGCTCAGCACGCATACGCTGGAAAATAGAGTTACTGACTTCGGTAGGCAGGTTAATTTGCTTAACGCGAACGTCAACAATTTCAATACCCAACTCGTCAGAAGAGGTTGCAGTTTGTTCCATAGCGCGTTCCATTAGCTCGGTACGCTCACCAGACACAATTTGCGAAATAGTACGGCTACCAAACTCTGTTCTTAAACCGTTGTTTACTTTCTGCTTTAACAACGCCTCAGCCTGCAGTTTATTGCCACCATTAGTAGACAGATAATAACGGGCAAAGTCCTTAATACGCCATTTCACGTATGAGTTAACAATAAGGTCTTTTTTCTCAGAGGTAACAAAGCGATCCGGTGCACCGTCCAGCGTTTGAATACGTGCATCCAGTGAACGCACGGTGTCAATGAATGGCAATTTAAAGTGCAAACCCGGTTCAAATACCTTAGTTTGCCCAGTTGCGGTATCACGCTGAACTTTACCAAACTGAATTACAATGGCACGCTCACCTTCTTTCACCACAAACAGTGAACCTGAGCCTAATACAACAAGCGTAATTAATAACGCGATAAATAAATTTTTCATTAGTCGTTATCTCCCACCACGCCCGCTGTCACTGCGCAAGCCAGACGAAGTCGTCGGTTGCGTTACGCGAGAGCCACTGTTATTGGCGCTGTTCACGTTCTGAAGACCTTCAAGGGTGTTGCGCATACGGTTGATGGTTGCGCTACCTGAGTTCTGGCCTTCCATGATTTTGTCCAATGGCAGGTACATAATGTTGTTCCCACCTTCGCCACTGTCGACCATGATTTTGCTGGTGTTAGAGAAAACCTGTTCCATTGTTTCTAGATAAATACGCTGACGGGTAACTTCAGGCGCTTTTTCAAACTGGGGCAGTAACTCGCTGAATCGGGCCACTTCACCCTGGGCTTCCAGGATTACACGTTCTTTATAAGCCTGAGCTTCTTCGTTCATACGATTAACCTGACCACGAGCACGTGGCTCGATTTCCCGGGCATATGCTTCGGCTTCACGAATAAAGCGCTGCTCATCTTCCTGTGCAGAAATAGCGTCATCGAACGCATCTTTTACTTCTTCAGGTGGGCGGGCATCCTTAAAGTTCATATCGATAATAGCAACGCCAACATTGTAGGGAGCAAGAATGGCTTCCAATTCTTCCCACACGCGCTGACGAGTTACTTCGCGGCCATCAGTTAGCACATCGTCCATGGCTGAATGTCCAACCACGTAACGAATAGCACTGTCTAACGCCTGACTTAAACTCATTTCAGGATTGGTAACGGCAAACGTCCAACGGTACGGGTCAACTACCCGATACTGTACTTCCATTTGCACGCTAACTACGTTTTCATCTTCGGTAAGCATGGAGCCTGAAGACGATTCGTAGCGAATTGATTGCACGTCAACCGGAATAACTGAGTCGATAAAAGTTGGCTTCCA
>NZ_JBLBUE010000067.1:0-17127 GCF_047290655.1 Alteromonas sp. AMM-1
AAGCCGATTGAGTCAATACGGTATGCTGGGACCACTTTATTTGTTAATGGCGTCGATGGGAAATTTTCAACAACTTATTGCCCTGAAGAATGCCAAAAACGCAATGTTCTGAACAAGGTAGCGACATGGCAACACATGCTGTAAGGGTTCTGGAAGGGATAACGCCAGACACTATACCATTTGACGATTTATTCGCACTTAACGAACCAGTAATTCTTAAAGGGCTGGTAAAAAACTGGCCGTTGGTAAAGCAGGGAACGTTATCGCCCGATACGTTACTGAATACACTGGCAGAAGCCGATAGCGGTAACCCACTGTTGGTGTACAAAGGCGCGCCGGACATCGCTGGGCGCTTTGGGTACAATCAAACCTGCACCGGCTTCAATTACGTGACCGAAAAATCGCGACTGGCCGATGTACTTTCGCAAATTGCCAGTCAGATGGATCAGGATAAACACGATTACCTGTATGTTAATTCTCTGCGGTTTGATCAGGGATTACCTGAACTTAGTGCACAGAATACGCTGCAATTCACACACCCGGAATTCAATAATAATCAGCCAGTGCCCAAAATCTGGATAGGGACTGAATCCGTTGCGGCAGCGCACTTTGATCAACCCAAAAACATCGCCTGCTGTGTGTTGGGCAAACGCCGTTTTACCCTGTTCGCACCTGAGCAGGTTGAAAATCTTTACCCGGGGCCACTTAGTCCAACACCGGGCGGACAGGTTGTGACCGTGGCAAATCTCGCTGATCCTGATTTCAATAAATACCCTAAATTAAAAACAGCCCTGGATAACGCCTACATTGCTGATTTAGCGCCGGGTGATGGGTTGTATTATCCCAGCATGTGGTGGCACGAAGTGGAAGCCATGGATCGCTTTAACGTGATGGTGAACTTTTGGTGGATGACTGCAAAACCCTTTTGGGGCAATCCTATGGATACCCTGTTACATGGTATGCTGAGTCTGCGTGAGAAGCCGGATTCTGAAAAGGCTGCCTGGCTGGCACTATTCAACTATTATGTATTTGGTGATGCATCGCAGGTAACTGCGCATCTGCCGCCAGAATGTCACGGCCCGCTGGCGCCCATGAACGAGGTATCGGCGCGTAGAATGCGCGCTATGTTACTGAATAATCTGAACCGTTAAACGAGCGTGTGAATGACACATAAAAAGACTCGCGTTGTAATTGCCGGTGGCGGCACCGCTGGCTGGTTAAGTGCTTTTAGCCTGGTTACCCGACTGGGTAATCTGCTCGATATTACGCTGGTTGAGTCCGACCAAATTGGCACGGTAGGCGTAGGCGAAGCGACCATTCCTACCATGTGTAATTTTCACCGTTTGATGGGGCTTGATGAGCGCGAATTTATGGCGGCGACTCAGGCAACGTTTAAACTGGGGATACAATTCGATAACTGGGCAAATCAAGGCGACAGTTATGTGCATTCTTTCGGCGAAATCGGACAGCGTTCATGGATGGCTGAGTTTCACGAATTCTGGATGCAAGCCAACGCCAATGGACAGCAAGATAAGCTTGAAGATTACTGTCTTGAGTTGAAAGCAGCCAAACAAAATAAGTTTGCATTAAACGTGGGCAATCGCCCACTGAATTACGCTTATCATCTTGATGCTACTGCCTACGCGGCGTATTTACGCAACAAAGCTGAAAGTGCCGGTGTGACGCGTCGGGAAGGCAAAATTGTACAGGTGAATAAACATTCAGACAGCGGCAACTTAAGTACGCTCGTGCTTGACAATGGCACGCATATCGACGGTGATGTGTTTATTGATTGTACCGGGTTTCGCGCGCTGTTAATTGGTGAGGAGCTTGGCGTTGGCTACCACGACTGGAGTCATTTGTTAGCAGCCGATCGCGCTATTGCTGTGCAAAGCACAGCCATTGAACCGCCGCGTCCTTATACCATTGCAACAGCGCATAAGGCCGGTTGGCAATGGCGCATCCCACTGCAATCCAGGGTGGGGAACGGTATTGTTTACAGCAGCCGTTTTTCAGATGATGAGAGCGCATTAGATACACTGATCTCGAATATCTCCGGTGATCCGGTAACCTCGCCGCGTTACCTTAAATTCGCCACTGGTATGCGCAAGCAGGCCTGGGCTAATAACTGTATTGCCATTGGGTTAAGCAGCGGGTTCCTTGAGCCTCTGGAATCAACCAGTATTCATTTGGTTACCACCGCGTTGATACGCCTGATGAAATTATTTCCATTCGATGGTGAATGTCGTTTGCTGGCGGAGCGCTACAACCGCGAAACCCAAAAAGAAATGGAAACCATCCGCGATTTTATTGTGCTGCACTATCACCTAACACAGCGTGATGACAGCGAGTTCTGGCATTTTTACCGCACAATGGACATTCCGGAATCGTTACAACATCGCATGGCTATGTTTGCCGAACATGGTTATGCGTGGCCCGACGATGTGGCGTTATTCCGGGTGGATTCCTGGGTACAGGTGATGATGGGCCAGGGACTGATGCCGAAACGACATCATGGCGCCAGTCGCATGTTGCCCGCGCAGTCATTAACTCAGCAACTCACGGCGTTCAAACAATCGGTTAATCAGGCGCTGGCGCAGTTGCCAGCACATGACACCTTTTTAAAACAATATTGCCCGGCGAACCAAAGCACATAGCAAATGAATACGACGACTTCGAAAACCCGGGTGGTGATTGTTGGCGGTGGCACGGCGGGGTGGCTTACTGCTGGTATTATTGCCGCACATAACCCATTGTTGGGTGAGCACAGTACAACCGACGTAATATTGCTTGAATCCCCGGATGTGAAAAATCTCGGCGTAGGCGAGGGCACCTGGCCCACTATGCGCGATACACTTAAAAAAATTGGCCTGTCTGAGCGCGAGTTTTTAACCTGTTGTGACGCCAGTTTTAAACAGGCATCGAAATTTGTGGGCTGGCGCGACAGCACATCGCATCATTATTATCACCCATTTACCGCACCGGCTGGCTATGGTGTGGTTAGCCTGGCCGATGCCTGGATTGCTGCGGGATCGCCGAACGATTTTGAATCCTGGGTGAGTGCGCAGGGGCATGCCTGTGAACGCCATTTATCGCCCAAGCTGTCTCAATTACCCGAGTTTGCGTTTACCTATAATTATGGTTATCACCTGAATGCCGGTAAGTTTGTTGCCATGCTGCAGGCGCACTGTACCGAAAAACTGGGCGTGATCTACCGACAAGGACACGTTGCTCAAATAGAGAGTCACGACAATGGCGCTATTCAGGCGTTAGTGCTGGAAGACGGTAGCCGTGTTAATGGCGATTTCTTTATTGATTGCAGTGGCTTTGCCGCCGTACTGATGGGTAAACACTACCAGATCCCCTTTGTGTCGCAACGCGCTGTACTGTTTAACGATACCGCGATAGCGGCACAGGTTCATCATGCCGATGAACAATCACCCATCGCATCAGCAACAGTGGCGACAGCACAGGAATATGGCTGGATCTGGGATATTGCACTGCAGAGTCGACGGGGTATTGGGCATGTGTTTGCCAGTGAGTTTTGCACTACTGAGCAGGCAGAACACACGCTTCGCAATTACATTGCGAATGATGTGAACCTGTGTCAGGAGGATATTGCTACCCGGGTGATACGTTTCGATCCCGGTCATCGAAAATATTTCTGGCATCACAACTGTGTGGCGATTGGCGTGTCTGCTGGGTTCGTTGAACCGCTGGAAGCAACGGCTTTGGTACTGATAGAAAAGTCAGCGCAGTGGATTGCAGAACAATTACCCAGAACCCCGGCAGCCATGCAGGTACTTGCGAAGCGTTTTAATCAGTTAACCAATAGTCGCTGGCAAGAGATCATCGACTTTATAAAGCTGCATTATGTGTTGTCAGATCGCACGGATTCTCCTTATTGGCGCTCTCATCAACATCACGAAAGCTGGACAGAATCGTTAAGCGATTCGCTTCAGCTATGGCTAAGTCAGCCTCCCGGCTTATATGAAACCAATAACCGTCAGGAATTGTTTTCCTCGGCCAGTAAACAGTTTGTGTTATTTGGAATGGGCTTTCGGGCGGAACAATGGCAGTCATCTGGTTTGTTAGCCCGTCACCAACCGCTGATCGACCGGTTCAGACAGGAAATTCAGCAGCAAGTTAACCGCGTGAACACGCAACTGTTGACCAATCGGGAATATCTGCAAAAATTGAGGCGTTAATTCAGCCACAGGGACGATAACATGAACCGTTCTTTTCAACTGTTGCAATACGCGTTGGTTGGAATAAGTGCACTTGCATTGTGTTTTGCACTGTTCTGCTGGAATGAAGCGCGCAAAGAGGTAGTGTATCTGTGCGGCAATTTTACCTCGGGTGTTACACATAAAAGTGTGATGAAACAACTTGCTACCGCAAATTATTTGGATGTTACGTTAACCAACACTGAGTATGGCGCGAGGATCATTTCAGACAGCGCGGTAAGTTTGCGGATGTATCGGTGTAATATAGATTTAGACACTGACGGCGAAGTGATCACCGCCAGTGTGAGTGGCTGGTTCTAGCCGGTTTGTTGATTGGTTAGTGGCAGCAGCTGCCTGCTGCTGGTTTGGCAAACCGATGTTGCAGTGCTTGCCAGCCATTTCTCATCATTAAACCAAACAGCAAGATGGCGCAAAGGGCATAGATTGCTGAAATATTACCGTGATCATGGCCGCCCTGGGCGAGTGGAATCAACGACGTTAAATCCAGTGTCTTAATAACAATATTTAATAGGTATCCCAACAAAATACTGGCACTCACCACACTGAACAGATACAGCACTAATGTGCGTTTACCCATTTCCTTGGCAATCATGCCCATTGTTGAGATATTTGTGGCTGGCCCGGCTAACAGAAATACCAGTACCGCACCCGGTGACAAGCCTGCACTTAAGAATCCTACTGCTACAGGAGTTGAAGCCGTGGCGCAGATGTACATGGGAATACCTATGACTGCCATTACCAGCATCGCTACAAAGCCATCGCCCCATTGGGTAAGAAACTGGTGTGGAACCCAGGTTTGTATTGCAGCAGCCAGCGATAAGCCTATCAGTAACCACAGGGTTAAGTCGTTGAGCAATTTAACCGATGAGAATTGCCAGATTGCCTGAATTTTTGCGCCAATGCCCGGGGTAGATTGTGTTTTTTCATCTCTTTGAGTATTGCTGGGAGTACTGCAACATGAAGACGTATTTTTAACCTGGTTTGATTCAGGCCCGCAGCATGATTCGGCGGACTCTGTTGGCGTTGACGCAGGTGCAGGCTCAGCACTGCAACAGCTGGTTGCCGTTGTAACTGGGTCAACTGTTTGCACAGACACTGAGCTGCAGCACGACGCTATTGGCTCAGGTGTTGGCGCCGATGTTAGCGAAGTTGAACTGCAACAAGAGGCACTGGCAGCCGGTACCGATGAATCTTGCGTATCCTTTTGATCATGGTTTACGGTTTCTGGTGTATCAAACCACTTAACCATTAAACCGGCATAAATGGCGCTACTGATCGCGGCGATGGGGCGTACAACAGCAAACACCGGCCCTAATAAAGCGTAAGACACTGATACCGAATCCACCCCGGTTTCAGGCGTCGCAACTAAAAAAGACACGGTAGCGGGTTTTGATGCTCCGCTTCTGCGTAGCCCCAGAGCGGCGGGGATCACGCCACATGAGCAAAGTGGCAGTGGCGCGCCAATGATAGCCGCTTTGCCGATGGCACTGGCACTAGCATTCCCCATGTGCTTTTTGAGAATATCCACTGGCACCAGCTCATGCATAATGCCAGCAATCAGCAAGCCTAATAACAACCAGGGGGCTGATTCCATAAACAGCACAGCAAAGTTCTCGAACAAGGCAGTTAATTCATTCATAACGGGTCCACCGTATCCAGGGTTTGTAATATTGAACAATGCGCGGCACTCTCGTTGCCGCCGCAACACACTTCATGCAATGCCTGCAAGGCATCGCGAATTCTTACCAATTCGGCAATTTTTTCGTTAACTTCACGCATTTTGTCGGCAGTGTATTGTTTCACTTCTTCGCAGGTATGGTCGTCGGGTTGTAGTTTTAGTGCCAGCAGCTCATGGATTTCTCCAAGGGTAAAGCCAACGCGTTTGGCACGTTGAACAAACCTGAGCGTAGTGACATCAGCTTTCGAATACAGGCGATAGCCCGATTCACTGCGCTGGTCAGGCGTGATAAGACCCTTACTTTCGTAAAAGCGAATCGTGTCTACTGAGAGCCCGGTTATTTTGGCCAGTTGGCCGATTTTGTAGCTGTTTTGTGTTTTCATGTTCGTAGTGTAAACCCTGGAGTTAACTCCAGAGTCAAGCATAGCCCAAGGCTTTTTTTGAAGAAAGCCCACAAGGTAAATTTCACATGTAAATCAAATCAGCAAAAATGTGGGTTGCCCCATTGAATCAGTGGCGTGTTACAACATCTGTCACATAAAGTGTCAGCAAGATACGGCGCTCATAAGGCGAATCAGGGAGTACTCAATCGCTATGAACAACGGGTTACTTAACATTGTTATCAGCACAACGTGTGCCGCTGCGCTGCTTTCGTGTAGCACAAGTACAATTGAAAACGCTACCACTCAACAAAACGCGATGGCAACGTTAGCGCCAAAGCCTTTATATCAGGATCCGGTTTACGATGGCGCAGCGGACCCCTCAATTGTCTGGGACAAGCATGCTAAGCGCTGGCTAATGTTCTACACCAATCGCCGGGCCAATGTAGCAGGCTTAAATGGGGTGGAGTGGGTACACGGCACACCCATTGGCATTGCCAGTTCTACCAATGGTCGTGAATGGCATTACTTACAGGATGCCTCGTTCAGTGGTAACAACATGCCGCCTACGTTGTGGGCACCGGATGTATTTGTACATAACAATCAATATCATATGTTTTTAACACTGGTACCAGGCATTTTCGATAACTGGTCTCATCCGCGCACCATTGCCCATTACACCAGCGAAAATTTGCTGGACTGGGTTTATCAGTCACAGTTAAATCTGAATACCAACAAGGTGATTGATGCTGATGTGATAGTGAAGCCAAACGGTGGTTTTCGTTTGTTTTATAACGATGAACCTGATGGTAAGTCAATTTACTACGCTGATAGTGAAGACTTATATCACTGGCAGGATCAAGGCAAAGCGGCATTAACCAGTCGAGGAGAAGGGCCGGTCGTATTTTACTGGCAGGGCTGGTATTGGATGATTGTCGATGCGTGGCGAGGATTATCGGTTTATCGCTCCGCAGATTTAACTAGCTGGCAACAACAAACAGCGTATTTACTGAGCGAGCCGGGCACTGGAGAGCAGGATGGGGTTATCGGCCAGCATCCCGATGTCGTAGTACAGGATAACAAAGCGTATTTGTTTTACTTTACCCATCCGGGTAAAACACCGGCAAATAAAGGCATCGACAATGCGAGCACACGTCGCAGTGTTATTCAGGTGAGCGAACTCACATTTGACGGAGAATGGCTACAGACTAACCGGGATCAGCCTGTAGATATTAACTGGTAAAGGGCTGCAAATGCAGCCCAATTTAACACCGAATTACCAACCGCACTGACGGTCTTTATTTTGCTCATCCAGCCAGGTTTTCAATGGTGCAAAATACGCTTCAATCGTACTGGCGTCCATATTAGGTGAATCCGTAATGGTGGCCAGTGCATCCTGCCACGGACGGCTCTGACCCATTTCCAGCATTTCGTTCAACGCTTTACCCGCTTCTTCACTGCCGTAAATCGAACAACGGTTTAGCGGACCTTCATCACCGGCGATGTCGCATAACGCTTTGTGGAACTGGAACTGCAGAATATGCGCCAGGAAATAGCGGGTATAAGGCACGTTGGCCGGAACGTGGTATTTTGCTCCCGGATCAAACGCATTCGCATCGCGGGCAACGGGTGCCATTACACCCTGGTATTTCTCACGTAACTCCCACCACAGTTTATTGTAGTCATCAGGACCAACTTCACCCGCCATCACTTTCCAGCGCCACTGATCAACCATTAATCCAAACGGAATAAAGGCAATTTTATCCAGTGCAACCTGCAGCAACATGCCGATATCATTTGATGGATCCGGGATCTCGTCAATTAGGCCAATTTGCTTTAAATACTTAGGTGTTATGGATAACGCAATGGTATCACCTATGGCTTCGTGGAAACCGTCGTTGGCTGAACCCTGATACAGGTAAGGTTGCTGATTATAGGCGCGCTGATAATAATTGTGGCCCAGCTCGTAGTGAATAACGTTGAATTCTTCACCGGTAATTTGAATACACATTTTAATGCGCAAATCGTCAACATTATCAACATTCCAGGCGGAAGCGTGACACTGCACATCGCGATCAGCAGGTTTGCTGAACTGTGAGTTCGTCCAGAATGACTCGGGTAGCTTTTCAAACCCTAAAGATGAAAAGAAAGACTCGGCTTGTTTTACCATCTTTATTTCATCATAACCCTGTTCGCGCAAGGCAGTGGTAACATCAGGTACCTGCATCGGCGTATCGGGTTTTACGATGTCGTAAATGTTACCCCAGGATTGCGCCCACATGTTGCCCAGCAAGTGAGCTGGAATGGGTTTGTTTTGTGGTACTACGTCTTCGCCATAGAATTCGCCCAGTTCAGCGCGAACATGGCAGTGCAAAGCATCGTATAGCGGTTTTACCTGACCCCACAGGCGGTCAAGTTCAACGGGAAAGTCGTCGGCAGGCATATCGTACTTACTGCGCCATAACTCACTTACGTTGGCGAAACCGAGTTCTTTAGCACCTTCGTTAGCAATCGCAACCTGTTCTTCATAAAGAGGCTTCATAGGCACAGACACATCACGCCAGCCTTTCCAGTACTCTAACAGTAAATCAGCATTGCGTTCTGTAGCCATGGCAGAACTCATTTCTACCAGGCTTATACAGTCGTTTTCACTGCGACAATATTTGCCTTTACCGTACATGCCATCCAATTCGGAACCAATATGTGCTAATCGCTCTGACTTTGCAGGATCTGCGGGGGGCGGCATGGTCAGGCCTCCACGCATCAGGTCCAACTTGCGGCGTAAATCGGCATCCGCTTCTACGTGATTATAATCAGCGGCTTGTTTTGCAAGTTCTGCGGCCCGGTTACTGTAAAGCTCAGACAGGTAGGCGTTAACTGTGGCGGTATCGTCATTAATGTTAGTGGCATATACCCAGGCTGCTTTTGCCGCAGGAACAGACATCTTGGCCATTTCACGCTGAGATGCGTCAACAAAGGCTTGTGCATCTTGCACTGTATAAAGTTTATCTGATGGTTTTGTTTGTGCATTATCAGGTGCCGGCTGACAACCAGCCAACACACTTGCCACACCGGCGGCAACCAGTGTAATGGAGATCGCTTTCATGTTGTTTCTCTCGTTAGTTATTATTATTGCGGTATTAGTTACACCAACTGGCTACAAGCAACCGTTATCGTGGGATGCGAAAACTGATGATTTCTGCTTGTCATAAGTGTACTCAGTTTGATTAAACAGCAAACTGTTTTCAACCCGCGAATACGTTACCGCATTACCCGTATTTGTTTACGCTGGATACACTGTAATACGCAGGGCAAATAAATCAAGCGTATAGAAGGCTGTTGACCATGGCGTATTCCGGTCTAAAGGCGCTTAAGGCAACATTGTTTATATTTTTTTCCGCTGTTGCAAAAGCAGGGATCATTTCGGCCAATAGAAAGCTTGCTGGTATCCTGGTGGAGCAATCCGGTTACATAACGCCAGCATCCATTTTCCTGTCTAAAATCACTGGTTTCATGGAGTACGTAACATTGCTTTGAAATTGCGTAATAGGCGGAGAATTCAACCTGATCAGGCCTAAGCCCATCGCTAGCGTGAATTGTCAGATGTAACCATGTTTGTTCATCTGCGTGCTCTGCCAGCATAGCTTCAGTTAAGGTGCTTCGCGGTTTTTCAGCATAGGTATTAAGAATGTACGGCCAGTTTTGTACACAATAGGCTGAATATCGCGAGCGCATTAACGCCTCCGGCGTAGGCGCATGGTGAGTCCCCGTATGATAGGGTTTACAACAATGTTCGTAAGAGTGCCCACTGCAACAGTAACAGTTGTCTGCCATTTTTTTCTCCCAACTTGTAGATTGAATGGAAGTGTAATCGCAGTGGTTAACTGGCAAAAGTAGTTTGTTAATTTAGTATGTTGGTCGAGTTTCCTGGTGCCAGATTACCAGGGGCCTTGTAATACATTGCTTGCCTTTGCACCTGTTTGTTTATCATTTACCGACAAACCAATAAGTGACACTGAATACTGGTCGCACAATTGTTTGATCAGTACTTGCTCATGTTGTGGTAAAGACAGGTCTTCCACATAAATAGTGCTGCATTGACCACTGGTAATCAGTTTTCGAATCCATTGAGGAACCATTTCTTCATTGGGTTTTTGTATGCGAATAGCATGATCAATGCTTTTATTAAACGCCAGTGACGAAGACAACAGGTAGCTCCAGCCTTTGTGAGAAGCTGCGCGCAGGTTAGCAGAGACCGGAAACTCAATAATGTTATGTAATTGGGTGACTGTTGCCATGTTGTTGCCTCGTTTAAAGTAGTGACTGTTTATACAGTGTATGGATATACAGTAGTACTGTATAAAACAACATGCAAGTGTTTTTTTGTATTTTTTTTATGCGTTTTACAACACCTGTTAGCAGTTTTCTGAGTAAAACGCGGACAACATCACACTTTTCCGCGCTTTCAGGCAGTCATACCAAATGGAACAAAATTTAAAAGGTGAAGGTAAAACGCTAACGTTAACGACGGCGTTTGATTCGTTTTGTCCAGTAGACGAAACGCGGCAGCATTATGAGCAATGCAATTACCCAATACACTAATGGCTCCTGCAAAGCCGTTTTACGCGACCAACTGAAGTGGATCAGAACAAGCAGTAAGATAAGGTAAATACTGTTATGTAACTGTTGCCACGCCCGCTTCATGTTGCGTCTTACCCACATGGGTGAGGTTAGGGTAAGTAACAGTAAATCCAGCAGGGCAATAAACCCTACCGTAATATAGGGTCGTTCAACTATTTCACTGGCCACCAGCGCCCAGTCGTATTGTAATTCAAAGCTTATGTAGGCGAATAAGTGCAGTAGCGCATAAACAAACACATATATACCGCTAAGACGGCGGCATTGCATTAGCCCGGGAAAAGGCAGGTGTTTTGCTACGGGACTGATTAACAAGGTAAACAGAAGCAGGTTTAATGCACTGGTTCCTGTGGTGTGGATCAGTGCTTTAACCGGATCGGCCCCGAGGTTGTCAGTGATGGCCGCCCAGCCTATAAATAGTAAATAACCCAAAAACAGAAAATGTAGTGCAGCTTTAAGCAACACTAATCGTCGGGGTGATAACACCACTGGCTTGTTGAGTAATCGTTTCACACAATGAACCTAAGACTAATAATAACGCGCTAAATCCATTTTGCTGTACAAGGGAGCAACTTCGTCGTAGCCATTGAACATGCGCGTGGCGATGCGCTGTTGATTAAATACACCGCCATCAGTGATTCGCCGTTCACTGGCCTGACTCCATCTGGGATGCGCAACCTTGGGATTCACGTTTGCGTAAAATCCATATTCATTTGCAGCCAGGCGATTCCAGGTGGTCGGGGGTTGCTGATCGGTCAGTGTAATGCGCACAATGGATTTGATGCTTTTAAAGCCGTATTTCCACGGTACAACCAGGCGAATGGGCGCGCCATTTTGTGGGGGCAGCGTTTTTCCGTATACTCCAGTTGCCATGAGCGTAAGCGGATGGTTTGCTTCGTCGAGGCGCAAGCCTTCTACATAGGGGTAATCGATGCCGCCACCAATAAAGGGGTTGCGTTGTCCGGGCATTTGTTTGGGGTCGTGCAGGGTTTCAAATGCCACGTATTTGGCAGAGCCAAGAGGTGATGCCAGTTTAATGAGTTTATTCAGTTCAAATCCAACCCAGGGGATCACCATAGACCATGCCTCTACACATCGCATACGATAAATGCGCTCTTCAAAGGCAAATTGCTTCATAATGGCATCGTAATCGAGTGTTAGTGGTGTATTCACCAGTCCGTCTATTCGCAATGTCCATGGATCGGTTTTAAATCCTTTCGCACGTTCCGCGGGGTCGTCTTTACCCGTACCAAATTCATAAAAATTATTATAGGACGTTACCTTCGCATATGGCGTTTGCGTTTCGTCGGTGGTGTATTGAGCAGATTGAGTAAAAGGTAACGCTTTGGCTTCAAACTCGGGTTCGCTGTCGAACCAGCCCAACCCATGGGCAGACTGACTGAGCAAAGTACCAGCCCCAACAAACCCAAGTGACTTAATAATACGGCGGCGATCGCGAAAGATCTTTTCTGCAGTTACCTGGTTATCCCTGAATATTTGCGATGGGCGAAAACGTTTCATATACCTGCTCTGTAAAGAAATAATAAGTGTTGCTACGGTATAAGACCGCAAACAGTGCAAAAAGATTTCAAAACAGATTCAGAGCGATAAGGTATCCAGAATACCGCCACGTTTGGGTACAAACATATTGGAATACAAGCGGGCGGCAAACTCATCCGTCATACCAGAAATATAATCAGCTATCACGCGATGCCCATTATTGCGCTCTTCAGCAGCAAGCCAGCGTTTACGAGTATTTTCCGGTAACAATCGGGTAGGATCGGCGCTGAACGCTTCAAACAGCTCCATTACAACCTGTTGACCTTTATACTCCAGTAACTGTACTTCGGGTTTGCGTATCACTTTGGTGTACACAAATTGTTTGAATAAACCCAACGCATTGTGGTGGTGTTCAGGCAATACGGCCTGATAGCGCAATAATGGATGGTCGAAAGTGCTATCTTCTTCAATGCGAATCGCGGTAATAAAGCAGTTTACCAGCGCACCAATGGCATTCTTGCGTTCGTGCTGCGCCTGACTGAACAATCGCGTGCCAATGCCTGCTATGTGTTCAGACAACCAGGGTACCTGCAGTTGCTCCAGTGATTGTTGCAGTTCTTCCGCGAATTCTGCGCGTTTCACCATGCCCATTACAATGGCATCTTCGAGATCATGGATACCGTAAGCAATATCATCGGCGAGTTCCATTACACTGCAATCAAAGGATTTGTGCCGGGTTTTTCCGTGCTTGCCCGTTGCGGTATCAAACGACATCAGCCGGTCTTTGTCTTGCTGGCTGAAAGGAGCGATTAACCATTCAAACAAGCTTTCATCACAGCGGAACAAACCTTTAGGCGGATGCCATTGTTCCGCTTTTACCTGCCGCAAACTCACTGAAGGTGAGGGCAGAATAGCGTGATTGGTTAAGGTGTCTATAAAATTGGGATATTTAACCAGACCCAGCACACTGCGGCGGCTCAGGTTCATACCGTGATCAGCGGTATACGGTTCCAACTGATTGACTATGCGGAAGGTCTGCCCATTACCTTCAAATCCCCCGTGCCCGTGCATCATATAATTCAGCGCAATTTCACCACCGTGACCAAATGGTGGGTGACCGATGTCGTGGGCGAGGCATAGCGTTTCAATTAAATAAGGATCTAAGCCTACATGCTCAGTTAAACGGGGAAATTTACCTTGCAGCTGTGCAGTAATACCCGTTCCAATTTGTGCGGCTTCCAGTGAATGTGTTAATCGGGTGCGGTAGAAATCGCTCAATCCTACACCCAGTACCTGGGTTTTGGCTTGCAACCGGCGGAATGCCGCAGAGTGCAGAACCCTGGCTTTATCGCGCTGGAACGGCGAACGGTGATCGCCATCTCTGGCCTGAGTACGTGGCAGCCTGCGCTCCCACCAGGTAGATTGCCAATCGTCGTTATCTGTTAGGGTTGAGCCGGGTTGCTGCATGTGTATTCCGTAGCTTAATTGTGCTGATCTTCTTGCGTGATTTCGTCAAGACTAAGTGAGAAACTGGGTACGTAACGCTTCAAAAAGTAGTCCACTTCATCTGAATGGTAATCTTTGAGCATTTTATCCAGTCTTTTCTTGGCCAGCGTAAATTCGCGATTGCCCGAGTTGAGTTCTTCAAGGGTTTTTAAATAGGCACACAATACATCAGCGGCTTTGACAATGAAGGCTTCGTCTTCACTGTGGTACTGACTGTCGATCAGCTTTGCGTAATCTTCCCTGAAGTCTTCCGGCGCCATTTCAATGAGCTTTTGTTCAGCAATTTTTTCGATTTTTTTGTATTCGTCTTTAATGGCTGGATTGAAGTACTTAACCGGTGTAGGTAAATCACCGGTTAATACCTCAGAGACATCGTGAAACATAGCCAGTGTGGCAATGCGTTCGGGGTTTAGCTTGCCTTCAAAATAGCGATTTTTTATTAGCGCCAGTGCATGAGCCACCATGGCAACCTGTAAACTGTGTTCCTGGACGTTTTCAATGCGCACATTATGCATAAGCGGCCAGCGATGAATCAGTTTCATCCTGGCCAGGTGGGCAAAGAAATGGCTGTTTTCGGCCATTTTTATTTCCCTTTTTGGCGGTAGCCGTTAAAGAAGCTTTCAATGCGATCCATAGCCGGGGCCAGGATATCGCTGTGAGGCAAAAATACCAGGCGGAAATAAATGCCTTCGGTTAAGTTGAATGCCTTACCGTGTACCAACAGGATTTTCTCGCTGCTGAGCAAGTCCAGAATCATTTGTTCGTCGCTGGCAATATTAAATTTGGCTGCATCCACCTTGGCAAAGCAATACATTGCACCTTTGGGCGTAACGCATTCGATGCCATCTATGTCATTCAGACGCTTTGCTGCAAGATCGCGCTGTTGTTTCAGTCGGCCACCGTCTCTCACCAAGTCATTAATGCTCTGGTATCCGCCCAATGCAGTTTGAATGGCACTTTGGCAGGGTACGTTGGCACACATACGCATAGATGAAAGCATATTCAGGCCTTCGATATAACTTTTGGCAATTCGCTTATTGCCAGATATCACCAACCATCCTGCGCGAAAACCTGCCACGCGGTAATTTTTAGATAGCCCACTGAAGGTAACAAAAAATATATCGTCCGCCAGCGAGGCTATACAGGTGTGTTTTGCATCGTAGTACAAAATTTTGTCGTAGATTTCGTCTGAAAACACCACCAAATCGTGTTCACGGGCTAATTCCACTATTTGCAGCAGCAATTCTTTGCTGTATACCGCACCCGTTGGGTTATTTGGATTGATGATCACTATGGCTTTGGTGCGTTTGTTTATCTTGCTCCTGATATCTTCAATATCCGGGAACCAACCTGCCTGCTCATCACAACGGTAATGTACAGGCGTGCCTGATGACAAGCTCACCGCGGCTGTCCACAACGGATAGTCGGGGCTCGGTAATAACACTTCATCACCGGTGTTCAGCAAGGCCTGCATCGACATCATGATCATTTCACTCACACCGTTGCCAATGAACACGTCATCCACCTGGATATTGCGAATGTTCATTTGCTGGTAATACTGCATTACGGCAACGCGCGCAGCATAAATTCCGGTAGAGTCAGAGTAACCCTGTGAAGTCGGCAGGTGGTGGATAACGTCTTTCAGAATATCGTCTGGTGCGTCGAAACCAAATGGGGCTGGGTTGCCGATATTCAGTTTGAGAATACGGTGTCCTTCATCTTCCATTTTGCGTGCCTGAGCAGCAATTGGGCCTCGAATGTCATAACAAACATTGTCTAACTTGTGCGACTTGTATAAGGGTTTCATCATCAATAACTTAAAATACAGAGGCCAACAGGGTATCGCATCGGCAGGTCATCTGTTAAGCAAAATTTTGCGCATACAGGGTATTAATTAGGCGAATTTTTCATTTCTGTAAAACAAGGCGAACTTACCTGATCTTTAAACCCTTCACTTCGCAAATTTTCAACCTTACACGCACTGTTACACTTCTGTGATTGTAGAACCAGCAAAACTTGCCTATATGTAGGTACGGTGCTTTTGTATTTACAACACGATTGTTTTTGGGAGGCTGTATGCCACTTCCACTCATTTGGTTAGGCGCAGGGCTTGCTTCAGCCTATGCTGGAGGAGCGTTAGCAAATAATGCCCGCAGGCACAGTGTGGTAACCAGTTACCCAGGAGAGAGCGGGCGCCTGGTAACGCCACTCAATGGCAGTGTGGTGTGTTGCGGTATTTATGGCGTTTTTGAACACACTGGGATCTGGTGCGACGGTCAGATTATTGAACTACACGGCAATGGGTTGGTAAAGGCGGTAGGGCAGGCGCGTTTTCTTCATCAACGCAGTGGGAGCCAAATCTATGTGGCCTGTGATGAGAGCTATACGCCGTTAATTGCCGAACAGTGTGAATCTCGCGCCATTGCGCAGGTGTTCAGGTATCTCGACTACGACCCAATCAGCAATAATTGCCATCGATTTTCATTGGGATGTGTAACGGGTGTAGAAGAAGAGTGTATAAGTTTTTATGAATTTAATCAGAAGCTTAGTGCTTACTTTAACCAAAAGATACGTTGGCAGCCGGTACGCTGCTGAAAGCATTATGAAAAATAGCTAACTTTAATGTGTTAAAAAATTGTGAACTTTCCTATTCAACGCTATCGTATATAGTGAGACCGGCGAAAAAGCATCAGTAATAATGTGTGGGACCCTGCTTTAACCCGGTGTTATTGAGTCAATAGCGTATGGTTGAGGGAAGCTATGTCACAACATTTTAAAGAAACACCGCAAAATGCTATAACCGAAAGTGGAATTGCCCGCGTAATACCTTGTAAGGAACTGGATGTAGGCGATCCCATTAAATGGTTGTCGTTAGGCTTGCAGGATTTTCTGCGAACTCCACTTATTTCCATTTTCTATGGTCTGATTTTTGCCGCAATACCCTGGTTTATTTCTTATTTAGTAGCATTAACTGGCTGGCACCTGGTTATTTTGCCTTCTATTGTTTGCTTTATGCTGATTGGTCCGTTTCTGGCGGCAGGCTTGTACGATGTTAGTTGGGAATTGGAGAAGGGGCACAAGCCTTCACTCCGTCATTCAGTTAGAGCGATTCGGCGTAATGCGGTAAACGAGTGGGGCTTTGGCATTTTATTAATGGTGTTAATGATCTTCTGGCTGC
>NZ_JBLBUE010000068.1:0-17102 GCF_047290655.1 Alteromonas sp. AMM-1
ACAGCTACCATAATCTCATGCAATTCTCTGCGAATTTATCTACTATGCTAGAACGTAATAGTGGATGTTGTTAGGTACAACACGGAATCCAGGGATATCTGGCAATGTGTTAACACCCGCAATCAGCAACCACTCAGATCAAAACAGGTATTGGAAATGATAAGACAACGTCCTACAACCCAAGCCGGCGTCGGTATGATGGAGATTTTAGTGAGTCTCTTTGTGCTGTCTGTTGGGCTGTTAGGTGTCGCCTCTTTGCAGTTTACCGGTACCTTTAACAACGTACAGTCGGTCAGCCGCAGTCAGGGTGAGCTGGTGGCGCGTTACGTAGCGGAGCAACTTGTTGCCGTGGCAGAACCCTCCAGCACCGATGATGGCTGGGAAATTGACGATGCCTTTTTCAATGCCAACGTGTACAACTTTCAAAACGTGTCCTGTAATGCCAGTAGCAATAATTACCAGTGTCTTTGTTTAACCCTACCCGCAGGTATTCCCAATTGCCGTGGGGCTCAGTGTTCCGTAAATGATCTTGCTACCTTTACCGGTTGGGAAGCGAGCTGCCAGGCTGTCCGGAGTAACCCCAATATGTGGCTGAGTGTTACCTGCAGCGATCGGGATGCAGGCGATGCTAAATTGTGTACTTCTGGTTCTCTGGTCAGTATCGCGGTTAGCTGGCCGGTAAAATCCAGCACCGGTAATAGTGTGCAGGCCGATTCGCGATGTGCAATAACCGGCAGTACTAACCGGGCTTGCGTAATTAAGGAGATCACCCTGTGAAAACGCAGTCCGGCTTCTCACTGGTTGAGTTAATGATTTCCATGCTGTTAGGGCTGGTGCTAACGGTGGGCGTTATTCAGGTTCTGGTAAGTACTCGGGCTACTAATACGTTGAATCAGGCGATTGCCGAGGTGCAGGAGTCTGGCCGCTATATTTCGATGCGCTTGCAGGAAGAGTTGATGGAAGCGGGACGCTACGACACCACGGTAGCCAGTGTCGACAATTCGGTAGATTTACTGCTGGAAGCCAGTTTTGTAAAAAGCCAGCCTGTAGCATTACCTGGCGATTACAATGCGCAGGGCAGTGTAGGCAGTGCCGAAGGAAGTACCACCAGCAGTGATGAAGTGGTGGTGAATTTACTGGCTGGCGAAGATTGTACCGGCAATACATTCGGGTTAGTGGCACCACAGGAAATGCATGTGGTGAATCGCTATTTTATCGACGGCGACCAATTAAAGTGTATTGGCTACAGTGGCCGGTACTTACGAGGGTTGGTGGGCAATACAACGCCCAGCAGTGAAGTGGTCATTTTAGACAATGTTGCCAGCTTTCAGGTGGAGTACGGGTTGTCTGATGATGTAAACAATAACAACAGTCAGGTAGTGCAGTTTGTTGATGCCAGTCAGCTGGCAGCAGCAAGGCTGGCGAATCAGCAAGTGGTTAGTATTCGTATTGAACTGTTATTGAAAAGCGATCCTACCAATATTCAAAATACGGCAACCAACCAGGTCAGGTTGCTATCCGAAGCCCCGTTAACCCTTGATGTAAAACATTATTACCAGGTTTTTGCGGTGTCTGTTGCGCTGCGAAACAGCCTGAATTATGTGGGGAGTGCTGCGTTATGAAGTCTCAGCAAGGTGTAGTGTTGGTAATTGCGCTGGTGTTTTTATTGTGCGTTACCTTGTTAGGGATAGCGGCAGTAAGCAGTAGTGTTAGTCAAACAAAAATGGCCAGTTCAGTGCAGGCTCAGGGCCTGGCATTTGACGCGGCAGAAGCCGCTATTGCGGGAGTGATTTTTGAGTCTGAAGACGACACTATTTTAACCGACGACAACATTGACGATCCGCTTACTGCCGCGCGACAAGGGACCCAGTTTGACCCGGCTAATGCCAATCTTGCCTGTGACAACAGTGCAGACTGGACAAACCGCCAGTTAACCGCAAGTGGTTTGTCGAAAGGGCAGCAGCACACCGCAACCGGGCAGTTTCACACTCAGCCCAATGTGGATAGCTGGTCGCGCACGGCGTTTGTGGTAGAGCGGCCATGCCGGGGATCCAGCAACGTTATTGGCAGCGGTGGATTGCGCTGTCACGTATTTGTAATTCGGGGATGTGGTCAAATTGAAGGAAAACGGGTAACCAAAGCGAATACGCTTACCGTTGCAGTGTTTGGTCCTTCAACGGAGGCTCAATAATGAAATTTCGCAGTGTAAGCTGGCTTTGCAGCTTTTCTCTTATCACCTTTTTGAATGTTGCGGTTGCAGACGACCTGGACATTTTTATTGGTACGTCGAGCAGCGCGCAAACCTATAACCCCAACGTACTATTTATTATGGATACGTCGGGAAGTATGACGTCTATGGACGGGGGCACAGAGTCGCGCATGCTGCGGGTACAAAATGCGCTGAAAACCGCGCTTTCCCAGGCCACCAATATTAACGCTGGGCTGATGCGATTTTCAGATTACGGTGGTCCTATTCTGTATCCGGTTACCAATATTAATCAAACTATCGATGTACAAATGAGTACCTCTACTCAAAGCTCTCAAAACGATGGTTATGAGATGAGTTCAAGTGTTAATACCACTTCAAACGATATCGTGATCAGTTATTCAACCACCCCGGTAACATCTGCTTTTCGTTTTGAATCACTGAATATCCCACAGGGATCGGTCATCACCTCTGCGTATTTAAAATTTACCTCTGCGTCATACAATATCGCAGACACTTCTATTACCATTGCGGGTGAAAGCGTGGGTAATTCGTCGGCACTCACAACCACCTCTGGATCGATTTCGTCGAAAACTCAAACCACTGCAACAGTGGATTGGAGCACGGGTAACGAATTCCCGTCTTCAGGAAGTGAAGTCAGCACCCCGGATATCACGCCGGTAATTCAGGAAATTGTTGATTTATCAACCTGGTGTGGTGGTAACGCTCTCACTATTATATTGAATGCTCAGGGCAACAGTACGGCAAGTTCACGCAAAGCAGTGGGATACGACGATGGTACTGGCAATGCGCCACAACTCATTATTGAATACGATCAAACTACCGCCACCGGATGTATTGCCGACAGTTCTCAATACCAGATTACCGATCAGTACGACAACGTAGAAGAAAATACCCAGGGTAATGAATCTACCGGCAAAGAACTCACCTTTCGCAGTAATTCAAACAACTACATTGGTTTGCGATTTGAAGGGCTGAATGTTCCGCAGGGCGCGAATATTTCTTCAGCTTACATTGAATTCACCGCTTATGATTCTGATTACAGTAACGGTGCGTCAATGTTAATTCAGGGTATTGATGCCGACGATGTGAGTAATTTCCGATCTCACAGTAAACACTATTTGCGAAATGTCGCAAAAACGGCTGGTGTGACCTGGTCTATGCCTGATTTTCGCCGTAATCGTGATTATCAAACCGTCGACGTCAGTAGCATTTTAAATGCAATCGTCTCTCGGGGCGGCTGGCAGGCAGGTAATGCAGTTGGTTTTGTCCTGAGTAATTTTACCGATGTTCGTGGTGCTTATTCCTATACCGGAAAGCCATCCCAGGCACCGCGCTTATACATTGAATTTAGCGGGAATGCTCAGGCGGGTAGCTCATTAACCATCAGAGACCTGTTGATAAGTAAAGTAGATGACTTGTCTGCCAGTGGTTATACGCCGATAGTGGATACCTTGTATGAAGCGTCTTTGTATTATGGCGGATTAAACGTGGATTACGGGTTGGCGCGTGGTCGGTCGGATACATCGTCGACTGTGCGACGTAACACCCGTGTGAGTCATCGTGATTCCTACAGTGGAGCTGACTCGGTTCTCCCTTATGGCTGTACTGCGGATAATCTCAGTGACAGCAGTTGTACCGGGGAATACATTCCCTCTCCTGCAACATACATCAGTCCAATTAAGGATCTTCAGTGTCAAACCAATAACCACATTGTGTTGTTGTCAGACGGTGAAGCGAACAGCAACCACAGTGCGTCTAAAATTCAAAATTTGCTGAGTACATCGTGTCAGTCTGCCAGTTCAGGCGAACTGTGCGGATTGGATTTGGTGTCGAATATCAGTAAATCGGCCAGTTCGGTGATTAATTCAAAAGTAATTACTCACACCATTGGATTCGCAGCGAACAATACGGCAAATAACTTCCTGTATAAATTGGCACTCAATAGCGGTGGCGGTTTTTATACTGCCAGTAACAGCACCGATCTACTGGCTGCCTTTCAAACTATTCTGCGCTCGGTAAAAGATGTCAACGCCACCTTCGTATCACCTGGGGTAGCGGTAAACCAGCTCAACCGCTTAACCCATCAGGATGAGTTGTATTACGCGTTATTTAAACCAGCAGAAGGCACCTTGTGGCCCGGAAACCTCAAGAAATACCGTATTTCCGGCGACCAGGTTTTCGACCAAAACGGTTTAGTGGCGGTAGATGAAAATACCGGCTTCTTTGCCGACAGTTCACACAGCTATTGGTCGCCTACGCTTGACGGCGCGGATGTACGCGAAGGCGGCGCGGCGTCACTGCTGTATGGCAGTCGGAATATTTACTTCTTTGACGGCCCGGGTGCGATTATCCAGAGTGGTAATCAGATCCATGAAAACAACTCAGCAATTTCAACTGCCGACATGGACACCGATACCGAAAGCGATCCCGGTGGATTGCGCACTCAATTACTGCAATGGAGCAGGGGGATAGACTTACGCGATTTTGATGGCGATGGCGATTTAACCGAAGCGCGTTTGCAAATGGGCGATCCCATTCATTCGCAACCCGTTATTGTGAACTACGGTACTAACGACTCGGTTATTTACATTGCCACCAACCACGGTTATCTGCATGCGTTTGACGCAGACACCGGCTACGAATATTTCGCCGTTGCGCCAAAAGAGATGCTGGCCAATGCCAAAGACTTTTATCAGGACGCATCCAGCTATCAGCATATCTATGGGCTGGACGGACACATGGTGCTGCGTGAATTCAATAATAAAAAATACCTTTATGTCGGTATGCGACGCGGCGGCAGAAATTACTATGTATTTGATATTACTTCTAAAACATCACCAAGCCTGGTTTTTACCATTGAGGGCGGCAGTAGCGGACTGGAAAATCTAGGGCAAACCTGGTCTCGCCCGATTATTACCAAAATGAATATGGGCGGCACCGTATACAACGTCATGGTAGTGGGCGGCGGCTATGATGTCGGACAGGATACCCACCCAACCAGAACGCCGGATGTGGTTGGCAATGCCGTAATGATATTTAATGCTGATACTGGCGCGCTATTGTGGGAGGCGTCTAACGGCAGCGCAGACTTAAATCTGTCGGATATGACCTATTCCATTCCTGGTCACGTTGCTGCAATTGATCGCGATAACGACGGACTGGCCGATCACCTGTATGCAACCGACATGGGCGGGCAGGTATTCCGCTTTGACGTATATAACGGCAAATCAGGCAGCGATTTTATAAAAGGGCAGCGTATTGCGGATTTGGCGGGTAGTGCAAACGGCGATAACCGTCACTTCTATTACGGCGTTGACGTATCCGAAGTCACCTTGGGCAGTCAGAATTTTTACGCTGTGGTAATCGGCAGTGGCTGGCGAGCCAACCCCTTGGATCAGGTGGTGAATGATCGCTTTTATATGATCAAGGATACCGGGGTGTTTACGCTGGATTCCGGTGGCGAGTTTACCTTCCCCAGCACCATTACAGAAAACGATTTGTTTGATGCTACCAGCCATGCGTTAACGTCCAGCGATGACGCTACCCGCAGTGTCGCAATCAGCGAATATGCGTCGAAACAGGGCTGGTACCTTCAATTACAAACGTCTGGTGAAAAAGTGTTGTCGTCCCCGGTTATTGTTAACTACAAGGTGTTCTTTACTACCTATGTACCGGCAGCCAGCAGCACAAGCGCCTGTGCTCCGCCAGCCGGTAACAGCCGTGCGTACCTGGTTAACCTGCTCGATGGCAACGCAGCAGGTGATTTAAATGCCGACGGCGATCTGACTAATGACGACCGTTTTATAACGCTAACGCAAACCGGTATTGCACCGGACACTAAAATATTGATTGAAGATGCGTCTAACCCCACAATATGTTTGGGTACAGAGTGTGTGTCGGCCGTGGTGTCAGTAGACGACCAAGGCAACGAAGAAGCCTGTACATCAGCATTTGAGTGTTTGAGTCAGAACATATTTGGTCGCTACCAGCGGGTTATGCGCGGCAGCTGGTCGACAGAAGTGGAGCAATAATATGAAACGCCAGTCAGCGTTTACCTTAATTGAGTTAATGATTGCCGTGGTAATCGTGGGTATTATCGCGGCGGTGGGTTACCCCTCTTATCAATCCATGATGGTAAGCACTAACCGTGGCACTGCCAAAGCAGACTTAATGAGCCTGGCTGCGGCAATGGAACGCCACTATGCCACTACGTTCAGTTATAACGGCGCCGCCAGTGGGGGCGGTAATACCGGCGCGCCCGCAATCTATGCTACCTACTCACCTTCAACAGAGTCGGCTTCTGATAAAAAGTACACACTGACGATTTCAAGTGTCAGTACCGACGGCAACAGCTTTGAACTGCGCGCAATTCCGGTGAGTGGTACTGCTCAGGCCGGCGATGGCAATTTATATATCTTCAGCGATGGCCGCAAAGCGTGGGACAAAAATAATGACGGCAGCATAGCCGCCGGCGAATATTGTTGGTCTTGCTAGGGGTTATTGACCTTCAATGGGAATCACTCTACTAAGACAGCGGATTGCGCTTCTTATTTCTGTGCTGATTGCCTTTGGTTTAGCCCCCTTATTGCCTGAATCTGACTTTACCGTTGGCTTTCTTTGCGGCGCGATTTGCCCTTTCCTCGAAAGTGTTTTAAGTGATCCGGATGCCAACACAGAAGGCAGCGTATGGCTTTTTATTGTGGCCTTTTTTGTTGGCTTGCTGTTATTGTTCAGTGTTTATCGTGCCAAAGGAATGGTGCTGCTTTCTTACAGTACCGGCGCTATGGCATCTCACCTCTACTTGTTTTTACGTGCGAAACGACGCAATGCATAGCACACCCTAACTCAGGTGATAAAACAATTACTGAGGAATGAGAAACTAACAAATAGTAAAGGGGGATAGCAGAAAAGAGCGTAGCCGCGATACCGTCCGTTATCCCGCCACACTTTTCCGATAGGTTGCTTGCCAAAGCGCACGTTTAATGGAATTAACGACATCAACAGGCAGTAAAAATAGCTGATACTATCCCATGCATAGCCAAAGCAATACGCGGCAGAACAGGTGAGTAACGATACTGTAATTAACTTCATTGAATAATAACGGGTTACATGTGACGTCCGGCTATTTTCAAATTTAGCAAACCGAAAAGTAACTGTTCCTGAGACGGGTTATTGCGAATTGGTATCAAGAGCAGGCGAGTTTATTCCCTGCGTGATTCTCTTTAATGCCGTCGTCATCACTGTCGGCAGCGATGGCAATTTTGCCATAGCCGTTGATGATTAAACCTACTGCGGCAGACGCTTTCAGGGTGGTATCGCAAAGTGTGATGGTGGTGGTGAGATTGGCGCCACCGCGACGGTCAAACACCAGGGCCTGGGATGGGGCGAAAATCTTCAGGCTGCCATGCATTACCTCAGTGGAAGCTAACATGGCTTCGTTGCTGTTACGTACGCCATCGTCATTTATATCAACAAACGCCATCTTGCCGTAAGTCCAGTTGGTTGAACAATTGCTGTAGTCCTGGGTAGGGCACACAATAACATTGGATTGTTCGTCCATGGCTCTAAAGCGAGAGAGTCTCGCCATACTGCTTAATTCATTGATTTCACTGCTTAAGCGGGTGTGATTCACCAGATCACGGGCACCGGGCACCACCACAGCAATAACAATGCTGAGTACGGCAATGGTAACCATGAGTTCAAGTAACGTATATCCCGATTGGCGCATAACTAATCTGAATTGAATCCTGTAACCGTTAGTGTAACGTATGTGTATGGGTCAAGCTTATGATAATAGACACTTTGGTATGTTTTGCGTATAAACTTGTGCCACTAAGGCGTGAAATTTCATAGACTTTGGTAACTTTTCTAAGCTGACAAAGCCCCTGTATTTAACGTAGACTGTACACATTCGAAAAAGCGTAAATGGTGACTCATGGACAAACAAGCCGTTATAGATGAAATGAAGGTACTTCCGGCTATTGATGTCGACTACGAAGTAACCCGCAGAGTGGACTTTATTAAGAAGCATTTACTGCAATCTGGCATGACTTCGCTGGTATTGGGTATTAGCGGCGGAATTGACTCCTGTACGCTGGGGCGTCTGGCGCAAATTGCTGTGGATGAACTGAATGCAGAACATCACAAAGCCTATCAGTTTATTGCTGTGCGCTTGCCGTATCATGTGCAAGCCGACGAAGACGATGCGCAGGCATCGATTGATTTTATTAAGCCAACCAAAGCGTTAGCGGTAAATGTGCAACCAGGAGCCGATGCTATTCATGCACAAACCTGCGATGCACTGGCAGGCGCAGGCTTGTTGCCCGCCGATGAAGGTAAACAGGATTTCGTAAAAGGCAATGTAAAGGCCCGTACCCGCATGGTTATTCAATATGAAATTGCCGGTATGGTAGATGGCCTGGTGCTGGGCACCGATCACTCTGCTGAAAACATTACCGGGTTTTATACCAAGTACGGCGACGGCGCCTGTGATTTAGCGCCACTGTTTGGTTTGAGCAAGCGCCAGGTACGCCAGGTGGCTGAACACCTGGGCGCACCATCTAAAGTGATTTATAAAGCACCCACAGCCGATCTGGAGTCGCTATCACCACAGAAGGCAGATGAGCAGGCGCTGGGACTGACTTACGATCAAATTGACGATTTTCTGGAAGGCAAAGATGTCGCACCAGAAGTTGCTGAAAAGTTGTTGTATATTTATCAGAGAACACAGCACAAACGTGTACCTATTCCTACTATTTACGAAGAGTAAGCGAACATGAAGAAGATTGAAGCAATAATAAAACCGTTCAAACTCGATGATGTACGAGAAGCATTGGCTGATGTTGGTATTGCCGGCATGACAGTGACTGAAGTAAAGGGATTTGGTCGTCAGAAAGGCCATACTGAATTGTACCGTGGTGCTGAGTATCAGGTGGATTTTCTGCCAAAAGTAAAAATCGACATTATTCTTACTGATGACCGCGTGGATGTGGCGGTTGAAGCGATTTTAAAGTCAGCGAAAACGGGCAAAATCGGCGACGGTAAAATCTTTATTTATCCAGTTGAACAAGCCATTCGTATCCGCACGTCTGAGCAGGATGACGAAGCCATTTAATGGGTTCAATTCAATAAAAAAGGGGCAATCATGCCCCTTTTTTATTGTAAGTTCATTCACGCTTAATGGTTGTGACCGCAGCCACCGGCGCCGTGAACATGACCGTGCAGCAGTTCGTCTGCAGTAGGTTCACGCACTTCAATAATATCAACTTCGAACGACAGTGTAATACCCGCCAGCGGATGATTGCCGTCAATGGTGACCTGATCATCGGTTTTATCAATCACAACAACAGACTGTTCACCGTGGTCCGTGGTTGCGCGAAACGACATACCCACTTCCACATCCAGATCGTTAAACATGGCCAGAGGTACCTCTTGTACCAGTTGATCCAAACGTTCGCCGTAGGCTTTTTCCGGACCAATCGTAACTGAGAAGTTGTCACCGGCTTGTTTACCTTGCAGGGCTTCTTCCAGCCCGCTGATCAGGAAACGGCCGCCTAACAGGGCTGCCAGAGGATGCCCATTGCGAGAGGTGTCAAGCTCTGTGCCGTCTTCCGTGCTCACAGTGTAATGCATAACGACTACACTGTTTTCAGATATTTGCATAATGTTACCTTGTATTGATGGTGTTAAGTGGTACGTTATTGTTCAAGCGTATACGGCAAGTCGACAGGGATCAACTGTGAAGCTGGATTTTCCGCCAACCTAAAGACATCTTCCGTGGTGGTATCGTTGCTGAGTACAGCCAGGATCCAGCTTTCGTCACCCAACGTGGCTGCGTTGAGAATGGTGCCACCACCTCGCCAGTGCTCGCCCAATTGTTTTTCCAACTGTTTACTGGCAATGTCTTCTATTGGTTCATCCACTCTGAATATAAAGGCGGCGCGTTTGTTTCTGCCCAGATAGCGCGTACGGGCAACCACCTCCTGACCCATATAACAGCCTTTCTTAAAATCGATGCCATTTAACGCTTGCAAATTAACCATTTGCGGCACGAATTCACCTACTAATTCAGGTCGGGTAATCTCGGGTACGCCCGCGCGAATGAGAATAGCATCCAGTACTTCAGGCGTGTACTGTGTTATTTGAGCCTGCGCCAAAGCCTGATTTAATGCATCAATCTGGTTGTTATGGCACAACACCAACAAACCGTTTTGCGGTAAATCCAGGCGTACACAGATACCAGCGTCACTATTGGATGACGTCATGGGCTGTTCAGGCAGCGCACCCATTACCGATGCGACAGCCAATTCTGCCTGAGCCCCGCTAATGAAATAGGAGGCGTAATCGTTGGTGGCGTCGTTGAGTGTAATTTTTGAAAACACGCCAAATTTTTTAAACTGGGCATGAGACGCATCAACGCCCACTTTACATCCGGTGATTAGCAGGGCGTCATCGACTGGTGTAATTAAATTAACGCTCCAGCTTTTCCCTTTAGGATCACAGTGACCGGTGCGCCGCACTTGTCCTGCTTCCAAGTGGACAACATCAACGGTAAGTTGCCCATGCAAAAACGTTTTGGCATCGTTACCCGATACCAATAACAGGCTGCGGTGATGGGGTATAGCATAGTTGCTTTCAAGCTCGCTCAAGCGATGAATCGTTTGCATTTCTGGTCTGCTTAATCAAAAACTGAACCCTTATAGTGGGGGAGTTTTTTCAAACTTCAAGCCTTAACCCATGTGCACAGGCGGATTTGTTGCGCTACATACTCATGCGAACAAAGCGCCCTTTAACTGCCAAAACCGGTCCTAAGTAAGTCCTTGTTACATTGATCTGCGGCGACTTTCGTCCAGTATCAACACCTGCACATCCGTGCTATATTTGCCGCCTGAATTAAGACAGGAATGAACACCGATTATGTTTTCTGAAAAACGCTATGCACGTTTAAAATGGGCATGCCGCCGGGGTATGCTGGAACTGGATGTATTACTGCAACCGTTTGTGGAAGAAGCGTTTCACGACCTTTCAGATGAAGATAAAGAAATATTCGAGCGCCTGCTCACCAGTGATGATCCGGATTTATTTGCCTGGTTTATGGGTCATCAGCAATGTAATGATCCTGAGCTGGCTAAGATGGTAAGTATCATTGTTAACCGAGTTAAAGTATAACTTTACGATAGCGCCTTCCGGTTACCAACAGGTTTGGCCATGGATTCAGGTGGGCGCTGCCATGTTGTTTTTAACCTTAATCACCCCCGCAGGCTGGCTATGGCTGGCTGGATTGGTGGTGTTCGTTGCGATTCTGCGACCATATCAGCGTCAGCCCCACTTCATTCGCTTTATTACGCTCAGCGAGAGTGGCGAATGGAGTGAGCGCAGGGCTGAAGAAGGCGAGGGTGAAGCAGAACACTGGCGGCTCATTGCCCAGTCGAAACTGTTGCCGTTTGCGCTGTTTGTGGCTCTCCGTTGTCAATATGGCAACACCACTCGCTATGTGTGGGTATGGAAAGATCAGATTGATGATGTGTGTTACCGGCGACTCGCCAGAGTTATTTACCGCCAAGGATTAAGTTGAATGTTGGGACTCTATTTACAAGCTGCCATAAAAAAGGCAAAGCCTTTTTCTCTCGCTGATGCTCAAAGCCTTCAGCGCGCGCCGGTACTATGGGAAAACCTGTTGCCAAACAATAAGCGGTACCAAAAATACTGCGAGTTGGTGGGGTGGACTCAGAGCGATACCTTACATCCGTTATACTGGCAGGCCAGATCATTACCATTACAATTAAAACTGATTACTGGCGCACATAGTCCATTTGCAATGCTGGGGTTAATACATCTCAGTAATCGCGTAACCGACTACACCGAGTGTCGGCCAGATATCCCCTGTGAACTTATTGTGCGCTTCGGGCAGATATTTCAACACCGCCGGGGCTATGCATTTGAAGTGGTGGTTACGGCCTCACAGCGCGGTATACCCGTGTATTCTGCCGTGGGTACCTATTTAGCTCGAATGCCACATTCAGCGACAGGCTTAGCCGATTGGCTAGAGGATGAAACCGCGATCCCGGAAGAGGGCAGTGAGCTTACGCCATTAAGCGCCAGTGGTGCCTTGATCCGTCGTTATGCCCGCATTTCAGGTGATTATAATCCTATTCACTTAAGCCAGCTTACCGCGAAGCTATTTGGTTTTAAGCGTGCTATTGCTCACGGTATGTGGACAGCTGCATGTGTAATTAGCGATTTGCAGCAATCTCAACGTCTTGCCGGTCAGAAAATTGAAGTGCTTTTTAAACGGCCTCTGTTCTTACCAGGTAAAGCTAACGCGGTAGTAGAACAAACAGCCGGGAACGAGCATACCTTTGCGGTGATGGCCGATGGACGCGCTAACGAAAAATCGGTTTATCTTATTGGTCGTCTTACTGACTAACCCGCAATGTTAAACAACAATAGCGTCGAGTATCAGTTTGGTTCCGATCGCTAGCAGTAATAACAGAATAATGCGGTAAAAGAGCCGGTCGTTTAGTTTGCGCTGGATCACCAGTCCCAGACGTACACCCACCCAGCCAAAGGGCATCAGCAGTGCCGCAATGAGCAGGTTGTCACTGTTAAATTGATTTAGCAGGGTATAGGGGATGAGTTTTATCACATTAATCACGGCAAAAAAGATCACCGCGGTAGCCAGAAACTGCGCTTTGGGCAGTTTCTTCGCCAATAAGTAAATATTTACCGGCGGGCCGCCAGCATGTGCTACAAAACTGGTTAGCCCGGCAATGGCGCCAAACACTCTGCCCGCAAGCCGGGAGCCAAAGGTAACCCGCTGCATGCCATTGCTTAACCCCCACAATGCAAACCACAGCGACATCACACCCAGTACCAGTTTAAGCATGTGTTCGTTAAGGTATTCGAACAACAGATAGCCAACAACGATGCCAGCGATGGCGGATGGGATTAATAGCTTCAGGTAGTGATTGTTCTGTTGTCCCCACCAGGCTTTCACGCTGAAGGCGTCCATCAGAATAAGCAAAGGAAGCATAATGGCAGCCGCCTGAATGGGTGACATAACCAAAGATAATATTGGAACGGTGGCAATCCCTATGCCGCCGGCAAATCCGGATTTAGATATGCCGGTAAGCACCACGCCTGCAATCGCTACTAACCAGAAAGCGACTGAATGTTCCATAAGCGTTCCTTCTCAAATCAAACACTGCTCAAATCACACACCGACTACTGGTCAAATCCGCCAGAAAGATTGCCTGGCGCAGACATGGGGGTGCGTTTTGATGGTACCAAAATTGAAGGCGAAGAATGTTCAGCGCAATCAGGGTAATCCAGATTGTAATGTAATCCCCGGCTTTCTTCCCGCTGCATCGCGCAGCGCACAATGAGTTCAGCTACCGTTACCAGATTCCGCAGTTCCAGCAGGTTATTGCTCACGCGGAAATTTGAATAATATTCGCTGATTTCCTGCTCCAGCAACTTAATGCGTCGCATTGCGCGCTCAAGACGTTTATTGGTGCGCACAATGCCCACGTAATCCCACATGAACAAACGCAGTTCGTGCCAGTTATGCTGGATGATAACTTCCTCGTCGGAGTTCGTTACCTGGCTCTCATCCCAGGGGGCAATCTGTTCGTTACTGGTGGGCTCATCCAATCGCGACAGAATATGTTCGGCAGCAGAACGCGCGAACACAACGCACTCTAAAAGCGAATTAGACGCCATGCGGTTCGCGCCATGTAAACCGGTATAGGCTACCTCGCCCACGGCATACACGTTGTCCAGATCGGTTTTTGCATTCAGATCGGTCATTACTCCACCGCAACTATAATGCGCGGCAGGTACCACTGGAATAGGTTCGCGGGTAATATCAATACCTAGTGCCCGACAGCGGCGATAGATATTTGGGAAGTGCTTAACTATAAAATCAGCCGGTTTGTGACTGATATCCAGATACATGCAGTCGGCACCCAGCCGTTTCATTTCATAGTCGATTGCACGCGCGACGATATCGCGGGGAGCCAGTTCTTTTCTGGGATCAAACTTCTCCATAAACGGTGTGCCATCGGCGTGCAACAAGCGTGCACCTTCACCACGCAATGCCTCGGTGATCAAAAAGTTACGGGCCTGCGGATGGAATAAACAGGTTGGATGAAACTGATTAAACTCCATGTTCGCAACCCTACATCCTGCCCGCCAGGCCATGGCAATCCCGTCGCCGCTGGCCACGTCCGGATTTGAGGTGTACTGGTATACTTTGCTGGCGCCACCTGTGGCCAGAGTGATAAACCGGCTGCGGATCACTTCTACCTGCTCACGGCGGCGGTTCCAAACGTACACGCCTTTGCAACTGTCTGGATTATCGGTACTTTTAATCAGGTCAATTGCGTTGTAACGCTCAAAAATATGAATGTTAGGATGTTGTGACACCGCTTCGTTGAGGGTAATTTGCAACGCCTCGCCAGTAGCATCTGCAGCGTGCAGAATGCGACGGAAGCTATGTCCTCCCTCACGGGTTAAATGGTAACGGTTTTCCCCGTCATCCGATTTTTCCTGGTCGAAGGGGACGCCATGTGCAATCAGCCATTCCATTGCCGATTTGGCATTCTGGGCGGTAAATCGCACCACGTCTTCATCGCATAAATGCGCACCGGCTTCCAGCGTATCTTCAACATGTGATTCAATCGAATCGCGCTCGTCAAACACTGCAGCAATACCACCTTGCGCATAACGGGTTGACCCTTCGTTACAGTCGCTTTTGCTCAGGACAATGATTCTGCAATAGTTGGCCAACGATAATGCCAGAGTAAGACCCGCCGCTCCCGAACCGATGATGAGAACATCGCAGCTGTGTTCGCAGCTGGGGGACATATTATCGTTGTCAGCAGAAGAGAATGACGATTCAGAAGAAGTTGGATTTGAATTCATGTGCGGTTAGGGTCACAATGCGTGATTTTCGGCAAGTCTAATAAAAGTCAGGGCAAACGTAAAAGGAAAACGCGGATTTTCGGCGTTTTTTCACACCATTACATCCTGAATAATTCATCGATTGAAAAAAAGATCACAATCTTTGCGAACTTTTTGCAAACCCCACAGTCTACTCATTTGCTTGCATGAGCTGTTTGAGTTTAGTAGGTAGGAGAAATAGCTCGAATGAGCGAGCAGATTACAGACCAACAACTGGTTGAACGCGTCCAGCAGGGCGATAAAAATGCGTTTAACCTGTTAGTAACGCGCTATCAGCACAAAGTGATGCATTTGGTATCGCGCTATGTAAAGAACACCGGTGATGTGGCAGATGTCACACAGGATGCGTTTATTAAAGCCTATCGGGCCTTGCCCAATTTCAGGGGCGAGAGCGCATTTTACACCTGGTTGTACCGCATAGCCGTAAACAGTGCAAAGAACTATTTAGTGGCACAAGGCCGAAAGCCGCCTGCCAGTGATGTTGATGCAGAAGAAGCAGATTACTACGATGGTAGCGATGCGTTAAAGGAACAATCGTCCCCTGAGCGAACGCTACTGTCTGAAGAGCTTGAATCAACCTTGTTTCGGGCTTTAGAAAAACTGCCCGATGATTTGCGTATGGCAATTACCCTGCGTGAAATCGAGGGGTTAAGCTACGAAGAAATAGCAAACGTAATGGCTTGTCCGGTTGGAACGGTACGTTCCAGGATATTCAGAGCTAGGGAAGCGATTGATAAGGTCATTCAACCATTACTGGAGTCGTGAAAGTAGGCAATTTGCCACTTTTGATGTACAGTAGAATTTGAAACGGTAGCCGGTTGTGGGAATAGCAACCAGGTCACACCAGGAAAACGTACTTTATGACGCAGCAACACGAAAAATTATCGGCTTTTATGGACGGTGAACTCAACGAAGCAGAGTTTATCGACAGCGTGAAAAACGATAGTGAACTACAGGCTAAATGGCGTAGTTACCACGTTATTCGCAGTGGTCTTCGTAAAGAAGCGACAGTAATGCCTGAATTTGACATTACTGCTCGGGTCGCCGCCGCGCTGGAAAATGAAGCCACCGTACTGGCGCCAAAATCCAAATGGCGTGCAATTCCGGGTGTGAACAAAATTGTTCCTTTTATGCGCCAGTCTGGTCAGTTTGCGGTAGCAGCCTCTGTGGCCGCTGCGGTAATTCTGGGTGTGCAGCAAATGAATCAGCCTGTGCCTACTGAACCGTTTACTACATTCCAGACCACAGGTACGCCGCAGGCCGGTCTTGCACCTGTGAGCCTGGAGCAGAGCCAGACGCTTCGCAACAACAATGATATGGAAGCGTTGCTGGAAAAACGTCGTCAAATTAATGCGCTGCTCGCTGATCACGAACAACAATTAAAACTGAAACGCGCAGAAGAGCAATCTGAGCAGACGGTAGAAGATAATCCTAATCAGCCATAAGTTTTTATATGTTTTCAACGATTTATCTAATCAAACGCACGGTCGAGACCGTGCGTTTGTTGTTTGTGCTTTTCATTACAGCACTTTCTACAGCCGCAATTGCCCAGCAAAGCGATACTGAGCAAGCCGTATCCACCGAAACAGAGTCCACGCCCGAACAAGGGGCCGATGCACAGGATGAGCAGCAAAATGCGCTGCCTGCGGTTTATTCTCCGGACGAATGGCTGGTGAGGCTTGCACAGGCAAATCGCCACCGCAATTTTGAAGTGTCTTATGTATTAACCCGTCCCGGGCAAGAAGTGATCCCCTATTTATGGCGCCATGCGGTGTTGGATGACGGTACGGAAGTCGAGCAACTGAATCTCCAAAATGGCCCAGGCCAGGAAATGATCCGAATTGATAACATAGTGAGTGTGTTTGAACCGGATGTGCAGCCCTATAGCATCTATGCGACGGCTATTGCC
>NZ_JBLBUE010000069.1:0-17078 GCF_047290655.1 Alteromonas sp. AMM-1
TCACTTACAGTTTTGCGGCGGCGGCGCCTACTCTGGAAACACTAAAAACAAGAGGAATTCCAGTAATACCCAATACCAGCAAAACATTTTTAGAAATGGTGGAGCTGCGTGAAAAAATTGGCTTAAAAGGGCCGTTTATTATTGAAAACGGTGCGGCAGCTTACATTCCCCATGGCTTTTTTAAACAAAAGCCAGCGGGCACCACCTGGCAGGATGGATTCTGGTGTAAGTCCTTTATTTCGTCCAAAGGATACTGGTTAAAGCTACTGGAGTTAGTAAAAGCAGATTTTGCAGCAGAGTTTACTCACTTTAGCGAAATGTCGATTCAGGAACTCATGGATGCGACAGGCTTAAGCGAAGAAGATGCCCAACTGGCAGCAAAACGTCAGTTTGGCGAACCCGTGCTATGGCTTGGCACAGAAGACAGGAAACACGCATTTATTCAAGCCGTTAAGGAACGCGGCGCCACACCGCTGGAAGGTGGCAGATTTATTCACATTTCTGGTGATTGTACCAAAGGTAAAGCCCTGCGCTGGTTTATGGAAGAATATCGCCGCCAAACTGCTACCGATGTAACGTCGATAGCCTTAGGTGATGGCAAAAACGATATTGCGATGATGGAGGCGGCAGACATTGCTATACGCATTGCTTCGCCTACGCATCAGCCCCCTTCCCTGAATAAAAAAGACAATGTTTATACCAGCACCTTAACCGGTCCTGAAGGCTGGACAGAAATGCTCACACAATTGCTTTCATTGAAAGATTAGGAGGACACATGGCCGATTTTTATCAAAACGGTATAGTTACTACTTTGCACAACCTGTCGAATCGCTCAACTGAAGCACTGGAAGCAGAGTTGTTGCGCTTCTCTCAAAAGCGCCCGATGGCACTGATCCTGCCTTCGTTGTTTTCAGAACTCGAAGGCCCGGCTCTAACGCATATTGTTGATGAACTGGTAAAAGTGCCATACCTGTCTGAAATTGTGATCGGACTGGATCGCGCCGATGCCGACCAATACCGTCACGCCCAGGGATTTTTTAAGCGTTTACCACAACACCACCGGATTTTGTGGAACGATGGTCCTCGTTTAAAAGCCATTGATGAAGAGTTACAGTCGCTTGACTTAGCCCCTAAAGAATTGGGTAAAGGCCGCAATGTGTGGTATTGCATGGGCTATGTACTGGCGTCTAACAAGGCGGAATCCGTTGCATTGCATGATTGCGATATTGTTACCTATAAACGCGACTTGCTCGCTCGTTTGATTTACCCGGTAGCCAACCCTCAGTTCAACTATGAATTTTGTAAAGGGTATTATGCACGGGTTGCCGATGGAAAAATCAATGGCCGTGTATCACGCCTGCTGGTTACCCCTTTACTACGCGCCCTGAAACGCACGCTGGGCGACAACGAATACATTGAGTTTATGGATAGCTTCCGTTATCCGTTAGCGGGTGAATTTTCATTCCGCCGCGACGTACTGAACGACATCCGCATTCCCAGCGATTGGGGACTGGAAATCGGTGTACTGTCTGAAATGCACCGCAATTACTCACACAACCGCTTGTGCCAGGCTGACATCGCCGATGCCTATGATCACAAGCATCAGGATCTGTCGTTAAATAATGAACAAGGCGGCTTATCCAAAATGTCTATCGACATTACCAAAGCGGTCTTCCGCAAGCTTGCCACACAAGGTTTTACATTCAGCAATGAAATGTTCCGCTCAATTAAAGCAACCTATTTCCGCATTGCATTGGACTTTATTGAAACCTATCACAACGACGCAGTAATGAACGGACTGAGTCTGGATATCCACAACGAAGAAAAAGCAGTGGAAATGTTTGCCAGTAATATCATGAAAGCCGGCCAACACTTCCTTGAAAACCCAATGGAAACACCGTTCATTCCAAGCTGGAACCGGGTAACCAGCGCGGTTCCTGATATTCTGGAACGCTTGCTGGAGGCTGTAGAAGCAGACACTGAAGAATTCAGAGGATAGCCATGACTCAACACTGGAATTACCTACACGAGAAAATCAGCCACCATCTGCAGTTTATTTATGCCGATGTGGTAACCGACATTCCAATGGGTGAACTTGCTACGCAGTTAATGAACACCATTGGTTTGCATAGTGAAGAAGACATAACCATTCCCTCGCCTCATCACAATCACTGGGATGAGCAGGATATTGTTATGATCACCTATGGCGATAGTGTGATGAATCAGCACGAGTCGCCGCTGTTCACATTGTTTCGCTTCTTACACACCTATTGTAAGAGTACCGTGAACAAGGTACACATTTTGCCGTTCTACCCGTTTAGTTCTGATGACGGATTTTCGGTTATTAACTATTCCAGTGTTAACGAAGGTCTTGGCACCTGGTCGGATGTACACCGTATTGCCGCCGAATACGGCCTGATGTTTGATTTGGTTATCAATCACTGCTCGTCACGCAGCGTGTGGTTTGACAACTTTATAAAGGGCGATGGTCCGGGCAGTGATTTTTTTATGACTGCAAATCCGACTGATGATTTGTCTGATGTGACTCGCCCGCGTACCAGTCCGCTGTTACGAGAAACCGAAACGGCAAACGGTACGCAATATGTGTGGTGTACGTTTAGTCACGATCAGGTGGATTTTGATTTCAGAAACCCCAAGGTACTGCTCACCTTTATTCAAATTATCAAGCACTACATCGACAACGGTGCCAAATTGTTCCGTCTGGATGCCGTCGCGTTCTTGTGGAAAATCATTGGTACAAACTGTATTAACCTGCCGCAAACACACGAAGTGATTCGTTTAATGCGTACGTTAATAGAGCATGTTGATCCCAGTATCATCATCATTACTGAAACCAACATTCCTAACCGTGAGAACCTCACTTACTTTGGTAATGCTAACGAAGCGCACGCGATTTATAACTTCTCGTTGCCACCTTTATTGGTCAATACCATGGTAACGGGTGATTGTACTTATCTGAAAAACTGGATGATGAGTATGCCACCTGCGCAAAATGGAACGACCTACTTCAACTTTATCGCCTCACACGACGGCATTGGTTTGCGCCCGGCTGAGGGATTGTTGAGCGACGAGGAACTGGGCACGCTGGTTCAGGCCATGCAGAACTTTGGTGGCCGGATTTCCTGGCGATCGTCGGAGCATGGTAAGCAGAAGCCGTATGAAATTAACATTACCCTGTTTGACGCTATGCAGGGCACCGTAAAGGGGCCTGATAAACACCAGATCGACCGATTCCTGTGCGCCCACGCCGTGATGTTAGGGATGGAAGGGATCCCTGGTTTATATATTCACAGCTTGTTGGGTACCTCTAACGATTACGAAAAAGTGGCGAATACCGGGCAAAATCGATCAATTAATCGCAAACGCTGGGATTACGGTGAGCTGGAAGCCCTGTTGGACTCGCCGTATTCACAACACCACAAAGTCCTTACCCGTTTGTCACAGTTGATTCGCATACGCAAAGCGCAGGAAGCCTTCCATCCGAATGCCACGCAATTTACGTTACAACTGGGAACAAAATTGTTTGGCTACTGGCGTCAGAGTCTGAATCGCAAACAAAGTATATTTTGTATCAGTAACATCACAGACGAAGAACAATCTATTCTGTTATCTGACATTAACCTGATAGGCACCGACAACTGGATTGATCTGATAAGTCGCGATCAGGTAGAGGATGTACTGGGTTTTATGCAGCTTAAGCCATACCAAACTGTATGGCTAAGCAACATGGACTACGAGGAATACCGAAAGGCAAATGCCTGATTTACAGGCGGTAAACAGCGATATTCTACACTCGCTGTTTGCCGTTATTCTGTTCCCTACTCTCCGCTCAATGGTGTTATACTGCGCGCCTCATTGAATTGTAAGACATTCTCATGGCTGCGAATCCCTGGTTACCCCTACAAGATGCGTTAAATACCCTTCTGGCTGCTGCGCCCTCCCCAACTGAATCGGTGAACTTGCCGTTAATGGAAGCGTTAAACCGGGTGGCTAGCCAGGATATCATCGCGCCTATTAACGTTCCGCCCTGTCACAACTCGGCTATGGACGGCTACGTCATGCACGCAGACGATGCAAAAGCCGGTAATCAGTTGCCCATAGTAGCCAGTATCTTCGCAGGCGATACCAATGAGCATGTTATCGGGCGTGGCGAATGCGCGAGGATCATGACCGGCGCGCCGATCCCGGATGCATGTGATGCCGTTGTGATCCAGGAAGATACTGAGCGCACAGATACTCACATAGTGATTATGGAAACCGCTGAAAGCGGTGCCAATATCCGCCAGACTGGGGCAGATATTACAGCCGGACACTGTGTAATTCGTGCAGGCACCCGGTTACGCCCCTCTCATCTTACTCTGCTCAGTTCACTGGGAATGGCAACAGTAGACGTGTATTGCCCGGTTACTATTGGTTTAATGGCCACAGGTGATGAGTTAAAGTCTGCCGGTGAAACGTTGGAGAAAGGGCAAATTTACGAATCCAACCGCATTGGTGTGGCTGCACTACTGAATCAGTGCCAGGTTAATCTGATTGACTACGGTATTATTGCCGATCGACCCGACGCCATTCGCACCGCACTGCACACCGCGTCACAACAATGTGATTTGGTAATATCCAGCGGTGGAGTATCGGTAGGTGATGCGGATTTTATTAAAGACGTATTGGCTGAACTAGGAAAAGTCGCCTTTTGGAAAGTCGCCATTAAGCCCGGTAAGCCTTTCGCTTTCGGGCACTTAAACAAGGCGCTATTCTGCGGTTTACCCGGCAATCCGGTATCTGCCTATGTTACAACCGAACAATTGGTGATCCCGCTCATTCGCCATATGCAAGGTGAATCGGTTAACGCGGAATCTCACCGCCAGTTATTACCCGCAACCCTATCGGTATCAATAAAACGCAGAGCAGGTCGTCTGGACTTTCAGCGGGCCACATACCATACCGATGAACATGGTAAGCTGATGGTTACACCACACCGCAAGCAAAGTTCAGGGGTAATGACAGGCATTGTGGAAGCGAACTGTTACATGCTTATTCCCGCAGAAGCCGAACACCTTCAAGCTGGCGATAACATCATGATCCAACCTTTCAGCATTTGGGGTTAAGTACCGGTATGATTATGATTTCCCGGCGCACTGCACTTGAAAGTCGTCGGCTGATAAAACTCGCGTGGCCATTACTGATTGCGCAACTTACCCAGATGCTAATGGGTGTAAGCGATACTATTATTGCAGGGCGTTACAGCGCTATAGACATGGCCGCCGTCGCATTGGGTTTCAGTATCACGATTCCGGTGATGAGCTTTATTCAGGGGATTGCGCTGGCAATCCCGCCACTGGTATCGCGCCTGCATGGGTCAAAAGCCCATCATCAGGTGGCGAACACCACTCAACAAGCAGGCTATTTGCTGTTGCTGATCAGTATTGTGCCGTTTACCGCGGCATTTTTTGCACCCGCCATAGTATCGATATTTCCTATGGATGCCACCCTGGCAACCATTACAGCAGATTACGTGCGATACGTGTTTTGGTCGTTTCCTGCATTTGCCTTGTATCAGTGGGCTCGCAATTACTGCGAAGCACTTGGGCATACCAAACCCAGCATGATCATTACCGTGATTGGCCTAATCGTGAATATTGCAGGTAACTTCCTGTTTGTTTACGGCGGTTGGGGTATTCCAGCATTTGGTGGTGCCGGATGCGGTATTGCGACTGCCCTGATATTTGTAGCCATGAGTATTGCTACGCTCATTTATATTCGCATAGCGCCAAGACTTCAGTCGTTTAAATTGTTTGCACACTGGTACTCACCGTGTCTGGCTGACATTAAGGCTACCTTTTTCTTTGGTCTGCCAATCGCCATGACAATTCTATTTGAAGTGACCTTGTTTGCAGTAATTGCCCTGTTACTGGCCCCCTTTGGCCCAAACGTGGTAGCCGCTCACCAAATCGCACTCAACTTTTCGTCACTGATGTTTATGTTCCCACTGAGCATGGGCATGGCAACGTCTATTCGGGTAGGATACCGAATTGGTCAGAACCGGCCTAACCAGGCTCGCACTGCGGTAAAAAGTGCACTATGTATAGGCGCACTGGTTGCCTGTTTAACTGCCGGCTTTACCATATTCGGGCGTGAGATCATTATTGGCTTATATACCAGCAATAAAGACGTACTTGTTATTTCCTCTCAATTACTGGTATTTGCAGCCATTTTTCAGTTTTCAGATGCGGTTCAGGTCATCTCCGCTAATGCACTGCGCGGCTACAAAGACACCACGGCCATGTTCTATATTACCTTTTGTGCTTACTGGCTAATTGGTTTGCCCGTTGGCGTGATCCTGGGACGTACCGACTGGGTTACCGCCGCCCCGCTCTCAGCAACAGGTTTCTGGCTGGGGATCATCGCCGGATTAACCAGCGCGGCCATTATGCTGGGTGCTCGTTTGTATTACATTCAGCGCAAATTAAACACTCAGGCTATAAGTGCATGAACAAAACAATCAAAAAACTCGACAATAATGTAATAAAAGCGCTAACGGTGGCGTGTGAAACAGCTAAAACCTGGAACATTGGATTTGAATGGCTAACGCACACTGCAAAGTACAACCATTTCCCCGGCAGCCTGATGGTAACCTGCGTGTTTAACACCGATGAAGAAGTAGCTTCTGCACAACAAAATGGGCACGATACCCGGTTACGCCAGCTTATTCAGCAGCAGCTGCTCAAAGCAGGAATAAAGTTAAAAGACAGTCGTCATCATGTGCGATATGACAGCGAAGAACGTTGTGCACAAGAAGACGCCGGACACTGGCAAAATCGATTACAGCGCATACTGGGTAAATAACCTGTTAGCCTCAGCGGTAGATCAACCAGCGCAGGTGATCTTAAGCTCAGCGCATTTACCTTGCAGTATTTCAGCACTATAACCATAGTTTCTGATTAGCAAATTCACTGAGGGTGCCATGGAAGATTTTTATGCACTAAGGCTGTTTCTGGCCGCATTTTTCACGTTTGTTGCGGTATTTTATACGTCGTTAGTGATCGTAAAAAACCGGCGTCAAAAGCGAGTAGTGTGTATGGGCCGCCGTTATAGTCAGCATTGGTGGAACCACCTGACTTTCCGGGTGTTTCGCGTTAGCATCTGGCTGGTTTGCGTTGTTCGATTGTTTTACCCAGCCACCGATCAATTTCTTCTCCGATTATCCGCGTTTGAGATCCCACAACTGATGTGGGCGGGTACAACGTTTATGGTAATGGGCTTTGGATTAGCCATAGCCGCTAATTTGTCGTTAGGCAAACAATGGCGCAGCGGTGTAGACAGCACTGCAACACAACAACTGGTAAGTGAAGGGCTTTACAACATCAGCAGAAACCCGGCTTATGTGGGCGTGGCAATTGCTCAGTTTGGATTTTTTATGGCCCTGCCCTCGGTATTTACCCTGATTTGTTTATTGGTGGGTTGGCATGCCCTGTATAAGCAAGTCAACATTGAAGAGGTGGCGCTGAACAAACAGTTTACCGCCCAGTATCAACAATATTTACAGAGTGTGCCACGCTGGTTTTAACATGATCGATTTTATTCCTGTACTCATTTATTTTTTCGCGGTTATCGACCCTATCGGCACGCTACCCGTGTTTATGGCATCCACTGCACACCACACAGCAAGGCAACGACGCAACATTGCATTGATTGCTTTTGCCGCTTCCAGTGTTGTGCTGCTGTTTTTTATTGTTGCAGGTGAATTGATTCTTACCGCCATGCACATTCCTTTACCGGCCTTTCAGATAGCTGGTGGTATAGTTCTTTTCCTGTTTGCGCTTTCGATGATATTTGGTGAGGGCAAGCCAGAACAGGAGCTTAAAATGGCCGACAACGCCAGGGAAACGGCTATTTTTCCTATTGCGGTGCCCTCCATTGCCAGCCCCGGTGCGATGCTGGCGGCGGTATTGCTAACGAAAAACAATGTATATACCATCTGGGAGCAAGCCCAAACGGCGGCTATGATGATGATAGTACTGGTGATCACGCTACTATTGATGCTGGGCAGCAACGTAATTATTCGAATTATAGGCCCGATGGGCGCAAATATTATCAGTCGCGTAATGGGCTTTATTCTGGCATCGCTGGCCACCACCAATATACTGGCAGGTATTACCGATTATTTTGGTATTGCCCTGCCTCAGTGATGCTGGAGCTTAATGATTGCTGTGCTTAATGATTGCGGCGCTTAATGAAAGTGACGCTCAGTGATAATGACGATCATGGCGATGGGAATGAGGATGTGCGTTATGACCGTGTTCGTGTTGTTGTGCAACATTGTGACGTGAATGCGTATCCGGCTGGTCTGGATGGGGTGACTGTTGCCACAAATCACCAATCACCGGGTCGTCTTCATCAGCATGGCTTTCCCATTTGTAGCGTTTAATCGCCGGTTTCGGATCGCGTTTCCAGTATAGTGCCGCCGCGATCACACCACCTAGTGCCCCAAAGAAGTGTGCCTCGTACGAGATACCGGGATCGCGGGGAAATATGCTCATGACCATGCCGCCATACATAAAAAACGCAATCATCATAAGGGCAACTGAACGCTTGTCCTTTCGCAACAGACTTACCGTAAACAAAAAGAAAAACAAACCGTGGCTCACGCCACTGGCACCCAAATGCACCGATTCCCTGCCAAATAACCAAATGCCCACACCAGATGTAAGCCACGCCCACAGCAGCACTTTTCCTTTGGATGAGGGGTAGCCGTAACGCACCATACTGCCCAGCACAATCAGCGGCAGCGTGTTGTTGAAGAGATGCTCGTATGAACCGTGAACCAGCGGCGAAGTGACAATGCCGTACAAGCGAACCACGTCATGCGGGATTACACCCAAAAGTGACAAATCAAGGTGAAATAACACACCGGCAGATTGGATCACCCACAACAGGGCTACTGCAAACACTACGGGCATGATGGATGGGGTGAGTTGGTACGCGTTTTGTCGTTTCATTCCCCAGATATTGGGACGCGAAACATAAAATCAATCCAACCAGTCAGACGGTGAATCTATATCCCAGGCCGCTTCCTCCAGCGGCACAATATTAAAGGCCTGCGGATTTGCCTGATATCGCTGGCGTATTATTTTGCCCGCCCCCTGATCGCCAGTAAGCAGGGTTAAAGTGCGCCGCTGTGAAGGCGGAAAGATTGCCGGGGCCCCCAGCAATCCGTCATACTGACTGGCAGTAATAACCTGCGGCTGATAGGCGCTGCACAATGCCGCTAGGCCATCTGCGGTAATACCGGCTTGATCGCCTAATCCCAACAATAAAGCGTCGCGGCTGCTTACTTTTTGATTAGCCAGTTTTACGCTACTGGCTAATCCGCTTTGCCACTGGCTGTTGTATTCAATGACGATATCCTCTGCCGCACTGGCGCAGATAGCATCGTGCCAATGGCCAGTGATCACCGTTATCCGCTCAATCCCGGCTAGCTTATATTGCTCACAAACATGCCAGAGCAGAGGCAACTGCGAGTCAGTGTGAATGGATAGCAGTTTATTGCTCCCATACCGGCTGGCCTGGCCAGCTGCCAGGAGCACAGCATGAATATTGCTGAAACCGGCTTCTAACTCAGGACTTTTCAAAATGCTGCGCTTCTTCTAACAATTGCGGAATAGGAATAGCGCCTACGGGGCGATATAACACCAGGGTTTCCGCAATCTTATCCTGAATGGTTTGGCGGTTTGGGTCCCAGAACACCTGGAAAAAGCCCAGCAATCCGGTGGCTATACCTGCGCCATAGCCGCCGTAACGACCAAAGCTTTCCCACAAATTGAGCGGGCTTCCGTCGAGTTTCACCACTTTGATACGCAGTAATTTCTTACCGATGGTATGCCCGCGCCACCACGCTGTAAGGACGCTGTAGTACAATGCAGCCCAACCAAAGCCAAGGCCTAGATCACGAATAATTCCTTCAACCCAGCCAATAATACTTTGTGATCGCTGAGTATTGTTGTCGTTACCCAATCCCAGCCTTACTACCGGTTCATCTGCCTTCTTGGTTGACGGCGGTGTGGGGACGGTACTTGCCTGTAACGTGTCGTTGTCTAAGTTGTCCTTGTCTGAGGTGCCCTCATCTGCATTATCCCCCTGCGCTTCCGGCTCTTGTAGAGCATCAAACGCTGCGGTATACAATTCTGATAATTCAGCTCGTGTTTGCGCGTCGATGTCTTTGTCGTTAAAGAACGCCTGAAGTTTGCGATCAAAATCCGATTTTGACATGCCGGTATCCGCCATTGCTTCGCCAAAATCCGCAGCAATTTCCTTATAGCAATCCATATTGTCTTCGCATGCCCGCCATGCAAGCTGTTGAGCTAAACCCAATCCTGCTTCAGCCCATTGATTGGTACTGTCCGGCGTACCAATATTTTTAACCGGCGATCCGTTATACGAATCTACTATGCTGTAGGTCACCATAAATAACAGGCAAGCAGCAGAAAAACGCAATAATTTACGCGCGGTAGTGCGCTTTGTTCCTTTCGCTAAATGGCTACCGGCTTTAAAAAACGTCACAGCTGCAAAACACGCCAGCACAAACGCGTGAGCAGAACTTAACATCGCAACAATAGAAATATCGATTAACTGCGCAACTAACCTGCGCAAAGGCGTTGCCAATGGCTGGCCCAACAACGCATCAGCCACGCCAAACGCGTACGGCGTAACGATTTCCCGGGTTTCTTTATTGCTCAGTACCGGCTCTTCACTTTTGGCAGTGGCAGATGCTGGCTCTGGATTGGATGCGATTAGATTTTCTGGTTCTTCTGTCATGCGATGCCATCCCTGTAATGTTAGAACTGTGCGCGTTAAGGCTGTGTTTCGGTGTAACCCCGAAATTCGTGTAAATGCAATTGCGGTGAAAAACTACCGCAACAGGCATTATTTATACGCTTTTTTGCTGGTCAACAACAGCGTGTAGACTACTTTTTCTGTAACGATTTTATACCCCGGCTCAGCCCATCCAGCGTAAGGGGGAACATGCGATTTTCCATTAATTCATTAATTAAACTAACAGATTGGTAGTAAGGCCAGTAATTTTCTGGTTGCGGGTTAAGCCAGATACAATGTTGAAAATGCTGAGTGAGACGTTGCATCCAGGTTGCGCCCGGCTCTTCATTCCAGTGCTCCACACTACCACCCGAATAGGCAATTTCGTAAGGGCCCATGGTGGCATCACCCACAAAAATTACTTTGTAGTCGCGACCATACTTGTGAATGATGTCCCACACCTCGATGCGTTCATTATTGCGCCGGGCATTGTCTTTCCACACCGACTCATACACGCAGTTGTGAAAGTAGTAGTAATCCAGATGCTTAAACTCGGTATGCACCGCAGAAAACAATTCCTGGACGCCTTTTACATAGGCATCCATAGAGCCACCCACATCGAAGAACATCAGCACCTTTACTGCATTGTGTCGCTCTGGCTGCATATGAATATCCAGCATGCCGCCTTGCCTGGCGGTACTGGAAATCGTTCGCGGCATGTCCAGTTCTTCACTGGCACCGGTTCGGGCGAACTGGCGTAACTTGCGCAATGCCATTTTAAGGTTACGCGTACCCAGCTCAGCATCATTGTCGAAATTCTTAAATTCCCTTTTATCCCAGACCTTTACAGCTGAAAACTTGCGATTTCCATCCTGACCAATGCGCCCGCCTTCAGGGTTGTCGCCATACGCGCCAAAAGGGCTGGTTCCACCTGTTCCAACCCATTTATTGCCACCAGCATGACGCTTTTGTTGTTCCTCCAACCGTTCACGCAGAGTCTTCATCAATGCTTCCAGGCCGCCCTCACGTCGCAATTTCTCGCGCTCCTCCGGAGTAAGGTGTTTTTCAAACTCCTTGCGCAACCATTCTTCAGGGATACTCTCACCGAACAAATCGATAGCCTCAACGCCTTTAAAATAGGCCGCAAATGCCCTGTCGAATTTGTCGAATTGAGACTCATCTTTCACCATAACAATGCGGGCTAAATAATAGAATTGTTGCAAGTCGGCATACACCACTTGCTTTTCCAGCGCTTTAAGCAAATCCAACAGCTCGCGCAACGAGGTACTCACCCCGTATTTGCGTAACGTGAAAAAGAAATCAACTAACATTAGCGGCGTGCCATAAAGACCAGTTTTTCAAACAGGTGAATGTCCTGTTCGTTCTTTAACAATGCACCGTACAACGGCGGAATACTGGCTTTGCTGTCGCTGTTTTGCAGTGCTTCAGGTGGTATATCTTCTGCCACCAGCAGTTTCAGCCAGTCAATCAGCTCTGATGTTGATGGCTTTTTCTTTAAACCGGGCACTTCCCGAATATTGAAGAAAGATGTTAAGGCCTCTTCCAGTAATCGTTGTTTTATATCCGGGCAATGTACTTGTACGATTTGACGCATTTCGTCTGGCGTGGGGAATTTGATGTAGTGAAAGAAGCACCGACGAAGGAAGGCGTCGGGTAATTCCTTTTCGTTGTTGGAGGTAATAATGACCACCGGACGCTGCACTGCTTTAATGTACTGCTGCGTTTCGTACACATAGAATTCCATCTTATCCAGTTCTAACAACAGGTCGTTGGGAAACTCAATGTCAGCCTTGTCTATTTCGTCAATCAGCAATACCGGGCGTTGACCAGCCTCAAATGCCTGCCATAGCTTGCCTTTTACTATGTAATTGCCAATGTCATGAACCCGGTCGTCGCCCAACTGTGAGTCGCGCAGGCGCGAAACTGCATCGTATTCGTACAATCCCTGCTGGGCTTTGGTAGTCGATTTAATATGCCACTGAATTAACTCAGTACCCAGGCTCGCGGCCAATTCTTCTGCCAACCGGGTCTTGCCGGTACCCGGTTCGCCTTTAATTAACAATGGGCGCTCAAGCGTTATGGCCGCATTTACCGCCAACTGCAGGTCGTCGCTGGCGATATAATTTTCAGTACCTTTAAAAGCCATGTTATTCCTCGAAACTGTAAACCATTAAAATAACCATAACATATAGCCAAAATCACTTTGCTTTTTTCAGCTTAATAACAATGATATAGGGGTAACGAAATGCGCGTTAACGTGCAACACCGTCCCAAGCTATGTTAGCAAGTCACTATGTTCTAATATTGTAGGGCTCAGGACAAACAAAAAGGAACAAGCATGCAAGTTTTTGAAGATAATTCACTTTCTATCGGTAACACGCCGCTGGTTAAATTAAATCGCGTTACATCAGGAAACGTTTACGCGAAAATTGAATCTCGTAACCCAAGTTTTAGCGTTAAGTGCCGTATTGGTGCAAACATGATTTGGGACGCGGAAAAGCGCGGAGTCCTGACCGCAGGTAAAGAAATTGTTGAACCTACCAGTGGTAATACCGGTATCGCGTTGGCATTTGTTGCAGCAGCGCGTGGTTATAAAATCACGCTGACCATGCCTTCAAGCATGAGTCTGGAGCGTCGTAAACTATTAAAAGCCCTGGGTGCAAACCTGGTGTTAACTGAAGCGCCCAAAGGCATGAAAGGTGCCGTAGCAGCCGCTCGGGAAATCGTTGATTCCAACCCCGAAAAATTCGTGCTGCTTCAGCAGTTTGAAAACCCGGCAAACCCGGAAATTCACGAAAAAACGACTGGCCCGGAAATCTGGCAAGCCACTGACGGCAAAATCGATGCTTTCGTAGCGGGCGTTGGCACTGGCGGTACTATCACTGGTGTTAGCCGTTACATTAAAAAGACGCAAGGCAAAGCCATTACTTCTGTTGCGGTAGAACCTACCGATTCGCCAGTCATCACTCAGGCGAAAGCGGGTCAGGAGCTAACGCCTGGACCACATAAAATTCAGGGTATTGGCGCAGGCTTTATCCCTGGCAACCTGGATTTGGATTTGGTTGACGAAGTTGAGCGCGTAACCAATGAAGAGTGTATGGAAATGGCGCACCGCCTGATGGTAGAAGAAGGTATTCTGGCAGGTATTTCGTCTGGTGCCGCAGTGGTGGCAGCTAAACGTTATGCCGAGCGTCCTGAGAACAAAGACAAGATTGTTGTTGTATTGCTGGCAAGCGGTACAGAACGGTACCTTTCGAGCCCACTCTTTGCGGGTGCCTTTGGCGATCAGGAAGAAGTTCAGTAATTACTGAAATCTTTCACGATTACAACGGGGCCTTCTGGCCCCGTTGTTGTTTTAAGCCTGTATGATTTATCGCTGCAAAATTCGTAAGTTTGATTGTCTGTTGCCTTTCAAAAGCATTCCTTGTTACTCTAAGGTGAATAACTACAGGTTGATATACAATGAAAAATTTCCTTCATTTGCTGTGTATAGCCAGTCTGATCTGCATAATGAGCGGCTGCGAAAAAGAAGAACGGATCGGGCGATACGGCATGCTCGATGAAAACACACCTGAATACACTGCGGTGATGTTTATTCGCGGTATCTATCTTGATGACAGTATCGATCGCGCAATAGATATTAGTACTGATCGCTTAGCGCGTATACTGCAACGCTACCATACAAACAACAACGTACAACGTCACCTGTTTAACCTGAAATACGATACGGTTGAAGTGACGCCTCAAACGGGGCAGTCAGTTGGACGAACCGAATACGCAGAGAGCGCAATCGTTACCCTGTTCTTTTCTGGCGAGTACAATGGCGACAAAGTAGAAGACTTACGCACCCTTGAACTGGTTAAAGTAAACGGTCGCTGGAAAGTAGATAAAGTTCAGGCTGATCCGTTTTTATAACGGATCGGTATCATCGTCCCTATTGTGATTTGCTTACCTGGGTTAAAAATGAACCCATTTATCGTCTTTTAGCACAAACCCATTACTGGAAATTGGGTGTGCGAACCCTTGTTTATCAAACAGGATCTCCTGAATAGTGGCAAGACTGGTTGTATCCTCACTGCCCGTTACCAGCACCACATCCCTTGCCGGTATAAACACCACAATTTCACCTTTAACCGGGAACTGTTGCTTGTTCCATATGCTATGAAACAACAGCATGGATGCTTCGTACATGCCATCAGCCACCAGGATACACAAAGTGGCAGGATCGCCTTGCAGTTGAACGTTTTGCAATACCCTTTGCAAATTATTTAGCGCGGTTTCACGCAGGCTGGTTTGTTGAACACCCAAATCCTTGAGGTCGTCCTGGGTCATAAACCTAACCGAGGTGGGAGTATCAAACACATATACCACAAACAATTCTTCGTTTAGTGCTTCGTAAACCAGGCCGTTATCTGGGTCGGCATCTTTCAACATATCACCTACCTGCTGGATATAAGACAGGTCTTTAATTACCGGCATCACTTCAGCAAGCGTAAATTCTGCACTGTCCAGATTGCGGGTATCTTCCAAACCAGCAGCATAGGTTGCAATAACATTGTCGATATCCTCAGGGCTTTGCTTGTAATCGATATAAGCGTTATCCAAATAGCTGGTCATCTGTGCACCATTTGGATATTTAATTGCAATCGCCAAGGGTTCTGAAATGGTCACACTAATGCCTGGATAGGTTTCCTCTAACGCCTTTACGTAACGCGCAGTAAACGCCTCAGGTGCTAACACATCTGCGGCAAATGAGCACAGTGAATACACAGTAAAAAGTAATGCAGTTAAGTATTTCAAGCGAACGTCCTGTTAGTTGGTTGCTATTATGAGTCGGTTTACAGTTGATATGCTCCAGTCGCAATCCGAAGCCGGCAAATCGCCAAGTGAGAGGTTAACGCGTTTCGCATTGTCGTTAAGAAAGTGGGTTTTGTGCTCGCCGCTAAGGGCGTAGATGTGCTGCTTGCGCAGAATGTAGCCTTCCATGTGCTTTCCGTATACCAATTAGCGTACGGTGTTATAGCACCGCAGTCTGAACTGTTCAACTGGCCCAGCTGCGGTGCAACTGTATTAATCTGCCAAATGTAATATCCAGCCGACTAATTCATTGGCCTGCTCTTTTGATAACACAACGGAGTTGGGCGGCATGGCAACGCCTGAAACCTCGCCCTTCCAATGACTCTGATAAGGGCTGGAGCCATTTAGTACGGTAGTAACTAATGCAGCTTTGGCATCCGGATCGTTACCGTATTTTTTGGCCACATCCTGCCAGGCAGGACCAATTGGCTTAAGACCATTGGGACCTTTACCGGCACCTGAAATAGCGTGGCATGTTACACAACCACTTTGATGAGCCAGGTTAATCATTTTTACGTCTTGCGATTCTGCCTGTCCGGCATGGGCGATAGAGGCTGCGCAAGCAAGTGCACTCACTAATCCAAATTTACCTAATTTCATGATATTTCCTTAATAAAGTGAAACTGAAATCAGATTACGCCTGCACCAATCGGTACTCTATCCTCCCAAAGTACTGGTTAGCGTTGTAGCTGATGTGGATCAATAAAATTCAATCAAAACAGTGGTGTTCAGGCCTGTAGATCAGCAGTAAAGCATCGCTCACGACACACCCATTGCTTGCGTGATTTTTTAGCCGCCCACACCATGGTTACGCCAATACACATCCATGCCATCCAGTGCGTAACAACACCATATGACATCCCTACCCCCAAACCGGCACCAACCAGCACAAGCAAAGGCAGTTCAATAAGCGGTTTACCCTTGCGCTTGTCGTAACTCAGCTCATAGGTTGTCACTGGTTGCTCATCGGCAGTGAGCGAACAGGTAATGTTGCCTTTAAGCAGACTATCAACATGCAACTCAATTTGATAAGCAATCCCCTCGTGATCACATTCATGCACAGTATGTGTTTTTATGTTGCGCGCCTGGCTCACCAGTTTGTTGTTGATGTAAACCGCTTCTTTGCCTGTAAGCGCGCTGACTTTCAGCACAATAACCTGCTGCAAGTGTGTAAATGTAAAGGTCATCCCTTTGAGAAGCGATAGATCTACGTTGGTATTTAGCGTCATTTTTCCCTCTGAGCTAACGTCCATTTTGTAGCCAAACAACTCATTTTTGTTACTTCAGAAACCGGATACTAAAGGGATAAACCCAAACCTGGCCATTGTTTGCTTTTATGGCGGCTACAATGGCGAAAATCAGATTAAGCA
>NZ_JBLBUE010000007.1:0-76384 GCF_047290655.1 Alteromonas sp. AMM-1
ATCAAGGTACGCTTCATCCAGTGATAACGGCTCTATTTTGGTTGCATAATCAGCAAATATCTCGCGAATTTTACGCGATTCTTCCTGGTACACGGCCATGCGCCCCGGTATCAGTTTGAGTTCCGGACATAACTTTAATGCGTAAGCTGACGCCATGGCAGAACGAACGCCAAACTGACGAGCCTGATAGTTACAGGTGGCAATAACGCCACGCCGGTCTGAGCTGCCACCAATGGCAATGGGTACATGCTGTAGAGCCGGATTATCCCGCATTTCCACTGCAGCATAAAAGCAGTCCATATCCACATGAATTATTTTACGCACAACCGACATTCCAGCCTGAAGTAACCTAGCACCGGCACATATTAGCGCACAACTGTACATATATCCAGTTAACTGTAAAACACGTTGTTGTGGTTAATTTTCAGGCAATAGTGTATTACCTCTTCATTAGTGTGTAACATCGCAGTGTATTTTTACCACGCATTGATTATGAAACCGGAGTCCATCGGCATTATTGTGCCTTCGTCATTCTCGCAGTATGAGCCAGGCTGGTTTATCCCCGTACCGGCACTGGCAAATTACGTTCAATGCATTTGGACCCTGCCAGTCCAGCCAGCAGGCAGTGCAATCAACGCAGAAAAACTCTATCCTGATGCGGGCGCAAGCCTGATGTTTGAGTTTTCTGGTGATACGGTAATATGTCGCTTCTGCTTTAATACCCAAACGCTTCGGCATCAATGGTCGCCTGAGGCAGAACATCTGAGTATTCGTATAAAGCCTGGCGCTATTTGTGCGCTACTGGGTGTTCAGTTTCTTGATTTCGCGAACGCTTCACTGCCTTTGGATGAACACGATTTAGCAGGCATTAACAGATTATCAGACGAGTTACTCCCACAAAGTCATTGGCAGCGGGTTGAAACAGTACAAACCTGGCTGATAAACCGGCTTAGTCAGCGTCAGGCAGAGATAAACGCCGGACTCGTTACTGCGTTGTCTTCCATTAATACAGCGCCTGAGCAATATGCAAATAAACTCGGTATGTCGCGGCGCACACTGGAGCGACGCATGCGCTCGCAGTTGGGAGTTTCACCTAATCAAATGCTGGATTTCCGTCGAATCAGACTTGCTCGCGAACAATTGATATCGGGTACCCAATCGTTAGCCGATATCGCATTAACTACCGGATTTTACGACCAGGCTCACTTTACCAATCTATTTCGCGACGCCACCATGGAATCACCGGCGCAATATCGCCGCAGAAAATTGTCGCAAATTTCCAATACCCGAATTTAAGTATTGCCTACCCTCTTATTTAATTTTCTAATCAAGAGGAGCAACACATGACCGCTCATATCACACCAGATGAAGTTTTTGAACGGTGTCCCCGCATTACCCCCCACTTACTTGGCCTGGGAAAAGTGAGTAATAACGTTGAGGTGCCGACGTTAATCCAGCACTTGGTCAAACTCAGGGTATCCCAACTCAATCATTGCGGATTTTGTCAGGTAATGCACGCGGCTGAAGCCCGAGCCGATGGAGAGTCACAAGTGCGGCTGGACGTGCTGCCAGCCTGGCGAGAAGCGCCTTGCTTTAATGCAAAAGAGCAAGCAGCGCTGGCTTGGGCTGAAGCCGTCACACTGATTGCTGCACAACCTGACGTGTCGCTTGCTTTTTCGCAGTTGACGAGTCAGTTTAATAATCAGGCTATCGTAGAACTCACTACGGTAATACTGGAGATTAACAGCTGGAATCGCATTGCTGTTGGTTTTAATTTCACACCTGAAGTGGAGGGTGTCCATGCATCAGCCTAAGAACAAGAAACTCGTCGTTGCCAGCCTGTGTTTTCTATTTGGCAGTACGTTGTTTCTGCCCCAACTGGCTAATTTTGCCACCATTGGCGTGTATTTATTTATGTTGGGGTCGCTGCTCATGTTGATTGATACGCTAACGGCCAAAGCGTAGTGTTGCATTCACCAACATATTCGGATGCAAAGCCATTTTTTGGCTGATACTCTGTGCTTTTGAATGGTCAAAGGAAAAGTGATGAACAATAAACAAGATTGCTTTTGGGACAAACCGGGCCCCTCCTGGTTAATTATTGCCCTGATCCTGTATTCTGTTTTGTCCTTTTCCTTAGAAACCATTCCAGATTTACCTTCTGCGTTAGTGACATTTTTACATTACTCAGAATTTGTGGTTGTGTTGGTCTTTACGCTGGAGTACGCGACACGCGTATATAAAGCAAAGCATCCATTGCGCTTTGTCTTTAGCTTTTATGGTATCATCGACCTGCTCGCCATTTTGCCGTTTTATCTTATGCTGGCAATCGACCTGAGAGCTTTGCGATTGTTTCGCCTGCTGCGGCTTGCCCGCTTGTTAAAACTTACCCGATACAGCAATGCAATCAGACGTTTCAGTCAGGCATTGTACTCGGTAAAAGAAGAACTGGTGATATTCAGTTTTGCCAGCCTGATCATTCTGTTTTTGGCTTCTGTTGGCATTTATCATTTCGAACATGCCGCTCAGCCAGAGGTGTTCACTACGCTTTTTGACTGCATGTGGTGGGCAGCAGCAACCTTAACCACGGTCGGTTATGGCGATATTTACCCAGTAACTGTCGGCGGGAAATTGTTTACGTTTTTAGTGCTAATGCTGGGACTGGGTATGATTGCAGTGCCCACTGGGATCATTGCCACGGCGTTATCAACGGTTAGACAATCCGAGAAAAACTAGCGGATAAGTTCGTTCACTTACCCGCTGGTTAATAGCAATCTCAGATAATGCGATCTTTATCCCAGGCCTTCAGTTTTTCCTGGCGTAATGCCTCTTTTTCCTGACGGGCTTTCTTCCGGTCACACGGCTCAGGGCAATCGCAGGCTTTATCGATACCCAGTGCACCCAGGCCACCGCAACTGCCCGAAATAGTTTTCTTTTGAAGCAGGTAACCAATCGCCATGGCGACTACCATTACCAGAAAAAATACAAACGCTAATATAAACGTACTCATTCCTACTACTCTTCGTAAACCGTTACCAGCGATTCAAATGCCGGACTGCTGTATTCCACAAATCCAGTATCTTCACGCTTTACTATAAATACCGCCAGGTCGTTTTCTTCAGCTAATACGATAGCACTTTCCCATCCCATCACATTAAATGCCGTTGCCAGCCCATCCGCAGTCATTGAAGACGGGTGAATCACCGTAACCGAAACGGTATTGTGTTGTATGGGTCTGCCCGTGCGAGGATCAATCAAATGAGAGTACCGAACACCGTTTTGTTCGTAGTAGTTGCGGTAATCACCTGATGTTGCAATCGCGTTATCGCCAATTGAAATCACCTTTTGTACTGCGCGTTCGTTCGACACAGGCTTTTCGATAGCAATGAGCCATTCACCGCCACTGCCCTTACTGCCCTTGACGCGCATTTCGCCGCCAATCTCAACCAGGTAACTGTTGATCCCCTGCGACTCTAACAGGTCAGCCACCACATCTACACCATACCCTTTGGCAATAGTCGACAAGTCTACATACAACTGCGGATGCGCCTTTACCAATCCGTCCTCAACTACGGTCAGTTTGTCCAAACCTGTATAGGCTCTTACTTCGTCGACTTCCTGTTGGCTGGGAATCGTTTCCGGGCGCATGGTTGGGCCAAACCCCCACAAATTTACCAAGGGCCCTACTGTAACATCCAGTACACCATCACTTAATTCGCCTAATCTAATCGCTTCCAGTACTACCTTGCGGGTTTCCGGCGAAATCGCAAAGGGTTGCTCAAACCGATACTGATTAAAACGCGATAACTCCGACGTGGGGTCATAAGTCGACATGAGTTTATTTACATGAACTAGTCGCTCATCGATAAGCTGTTTTACTGCTTCTTTGTCGGCACTTTCCACTTTTGGAAATTTAACGTTATACGTCGTGCCCATAGTGTTGCCGTAAATGTGTTCTATTTCTACTGGTGGGTTCGAGCACGCCACCAACAAAAACACTAACAGGCCAATCATATACCTGAACTTATTCAAACTCGCCTCCGTGATTAGGTAGACTTGTGTATCTTTACTGCACCAATTACAAACATGATCTCTAAGTAAGTAAAAAAGGGGGCTGACTGCCCCCTTTTATTGCTGAACTTAGTATTAACCGCCGAAGTCATCCAACAGGATATTTTCGTCTTCAACACCTAACTCTTTCAGCATGTTGATTACGGCTGCGTTCATCATAGGTGGTCCACACATGTAGAACTCACAGTCTTCTGGCGCAGGGTGATCTTTCAGGTAGTTTTCCAGCAATACGTTGTGGATAAACCCTTTGTAACCATCCCAGTTGTCTTCTGGCTGTGGATCAGACAGAGCAACATACCAGTTAAAGTTGTCGTTTTCTTTGGCCAGCATATCGAAATCTTCTACGTAGAACATTTCGCGCAGTGAACGGGCACCGTACCAGAAGCTGATCTTACGATCAGTTTTAATACGACGCAGCTGGTCAAAAATATGCGAACGCATTGGCGCCATACCAGCACCACCACCAATGAAGACCATTTCGGCATTTGTTTCTTTAGCGAAGAACTCACCAAATGGACCAGAGATTGTCGCTTTGTCGCCCTTTTTAAGGCTCCAAATGTACGATGACATTTTACCAGCCGGCAGAGTAAGGTTATTAGGCGGCGGCGTAGCAATACGCACGTTCAGCATAATAATCCCTTCTTCTTCCGGGTAGTTTGCCATTGAGTAAGCGCGAATGGTTTCTTCATCTACTTTAGATTCGATGTTAAAGAAGCCAAAACGCTCCCAGTCGCCACGGTATTTCTCTGGGATATCAAAATCCTTGTACTTAACGTGGTGAGCAGGCGCTTCGATTTGAATGTAACCGCCCGCACGGAACGGTACGCTTTCGCCATTTGGAATCTTAAGCTTCAGCTCTTTAATAAAGGTGGCTTTGTTGTCGTTAGAAATAACTTCACAATCCCACTTCTTAATACCAAAGATTTCTTCTTCCAGCTCAATTTCCATGTCTTGCTTAACAGATACCTGGCAAGACAGACGGCAACCTTCACGTGCTTCACGCTTAGTGATGTGATCAAGCTCAGTTGGCAGGATTTCGCCGCCACCAGAGTGAATTTCCACACGGCACTGACCGCATGAACCACCACCACCACAGGCTGACGATACGAAGATACCCGCATTCGCCAGTGCACCAAGTAGCTTGCCACCTGGTGCAGTAGTAATGGCTTTGTTTGGATCGCCATTGATTAAAATCCTTACATCGCCAGTAGGTACCAGTTTGGATTTTGCAAACAGGATCACAAACACCAGCGCAAGAACGATTACAATGAACATTCCAACGCCAAGAAAAATTTCGATTTGATTCATAATTTCTACTCCTTAGCGTTAATTACAGCTGAACGCCAGTGAAGGACTGGAAGCCCAGTGCCATCAGGCCAGCAATCATGAACACAGAACCCAGGCCGCGGATACCGTTTGGCATATCAGCGTACTTCAGCTTTTCACGCACTGCTGCAAGCAATACGATAGCCAGAGCCCAACCCATACCACTACCGATACCGTATACAATACTCTCTGTGAAGTTGTATTCACGTTGTACTGCAAACGACACGCCACCGAAGATGGCGCAGTTAACGGTAATCAGAGGCAGGAAGATACCCAGTGCGTTGTAAAGCGCCGGGAAGAACTTATCCAGGCTCATTTCCAGAATCTGTACCAGTGCTGCAATTACACCGATAAAGGTAAGGAAGTTCAGGAAGCTCAGGTCGGCATCAGGGAAACCGGCCCACGCCAACGCGCCTGGAGCAAGGATGTTTACGTAGATGATTTGGTTAGCAGGTACAGAAATACCCAGTACCACGACTACGGCAATACCCAGACCCATGGCCGTTTTAACTTTCTTTGATACCGCCAGGAACGTACACATCCCCAGGAACAAAGACAGCGCCATGTTTTCGATAAAGATCGAGCGAACAAATAATGATAAATAATGTTCCACAAATTACTCCTTAGGCTCGACTTGATCCGGACGGAAGGTACGCAGTACCCAGATCAGACCGCCGATCAGGAAGAATGAACTGAATGGCAGGATTAACAGACCATTCGCTTGATACCAGCCGCCGTTCTGAACCAGAGGCAGGATTTCAAAGCCAAGGATAGTACCGAAACCGAACAACTCTTTAATGATACCAACAATGATCAGCACACATGAGTAGCCCAAGCCATTACCAATACCGTCCAGGAAGCTCATCAGAGGTGGACTCTTCATGGCGTATGCTTCCGCACGGCCCATTACGATACAGTTGGTGATAATCAATCCAACGAATACCGACAGCTGTTTGGAGATCTCGTATGAGTACGCCTTCAGAATTTGGTCAACAACGATTACCAGCGAGGCGATAATGGTCATCTGAATGATGATACGCACACTGCTGGGGATCTGATTTCGAATAATCGAAATAAACAGGTTTGAAAACGCGGTAACGCTGGTCAGTGCCAGTGACATTACCAGTGCCGTTTCCAGCTTGGTAGTAATTGCCAGTGCAGAACAAATACCCAGGATTTGTAATGCAATTGGGTTACTGTCTAAGATCGGTCCAAAGAGGACCTTTTTCATTTCTTTAGAATCAGCCATGATAATAACCCCTTACGAACGCCAGGCTTGTTTTTTCAGGAAAGGACCAAAGCCGTTGTCACCTACCCAGTACTGAACCGTGTTGTTCACACCGTTACTGGTTAAGGTTGCACCAGATAGTGCATCAACCGCATATGGGTTTTCGTCGCCAGCGGCTTTTTTCACTTCAATGGCTACTTCGCCATCTTTGTATAGCTGCTTGCCGTCCCACTTAGCCTGCCAAGCCGGGTTTTGTACTTCACCACCCAGTCCTGGCGTTTCTTTTTGCTGATAGTAAATCAGTTCACGTACTGTTTCGCCGTCTGCATCCAGTGCCAGGAAACCGTACATCAGATCCCACAAACCACTGCCATGCACTGGCAGAATTACACGGGTAACAGCACCAGCAGTGTCGTGAACCAGATAAACAGGCGCAACGTCAGCGCGACGCTGAAAACCAACATTACCTTCAACTTTAACGCTGGTTGAAGGCTCTTTGGCGGCCTTGTACATATCGTAGTCTGCCGATGGCGCGTCTACGAATTCACCACTGCTCAGGTCAACGAATTTTTGCTCTACAAACTTACTGTAGGTGCCCTGAATGTCGCCGTTTGCTTCGCTCAGCAGACCCGCAGCCTGCAGAATGTTAGACATCTGGTCTTTCTTAGCATTGCTTTGCTGAATGTCACGCAGACCTACAGCTGCGCCCGATACAATGATTGAGCACACTAAACACACTGCCAGAACAACGCCGACTGTTTTTCCAAAAGTTTCTTTTTTAGCCGACACGAGCTATCCTCCGCTTGATATTGCTTTGAGCGACAAAGTAGTCGAACAGGGGTGCCCACAGGTTAGCAAACAGAATTGCCAACATTACACCTTCAGGGAACGCAGGGTTCAGTACGCGAATCAGTACGGTCATAAAGCCGATAAAGAAACCGTATGCCCATTTGCCCTGGTTCGTAAATGACGCAGACACTGGGTCGGTTGCCATAAAGAACATACCAAAGGCCAGACCACCCACTACAAAGTGCCAGTGTGCTGGCATAGCAAACATTGGGTTCGTGTCGCTACCAATCAGATTAAGCAGTGTGGCGAAGAAGGCCACGCCTAACGCTACGCCCGCTACGATGCGCCAACTGGCGATTCGCATATAGATGATGAACAGACCACCCAGCATAATTGCCAGTGCAGACACTTCACCCGCAGAACCAGGGATAAGACCCAGGAAGTGGTTCATCCACAAGTCTGAGTTGCTGTAATCCAGTCCACCGTTTGCGCCCTGGCTCAGAGACGTGGCACCAGAATAACCGTCAGCGGCTACCCAAACGCGGTCACCCGAGATTTGTGCAGGATAAGCAAAGTACAGGAATGCACGGCCAGATAGAGCTGGGTTAAGGAAGTTACGGCCAGTACCGCCAAAGATTTCCTTCGCGATTACCACACCAAACGTAATACCCAGCGCAACCTGCCACAATGGAATAGTAGCTGGTAGCGTTAATGCAAACAGTACAGACGTTACGAAGAAGCCTTCGTTCACTTCGTGCTTACGTACTGACGCAAACAAGACTTCCCAGAAACCACCCACGATGAAAGTCACCGCGTAAATTGGCAGCCAGAAGCACGCGCCGTAGAACATCAGGCCCAGTGTGCCTGCGTTGGTAATGTCGCCGCCTAATGCCGTAAACAGGCCTGCCTGCCACGTATCAGGTAAGGTACCCGCGCCCGCAGCAATTGCGTCCTGCGCCTGGAAACCAATGTTGTACATACCAAAGAACATAGCTGGGAATGTTGCCATCCACACCATGATCATGATGCGTTTTAAGTCGATACTGTCACGTACGTGAGTACCCACTTTGTTTACTTTACCCGGGGTATAGAAGATGGTCGCAGCGGCTTCATACAGCGCGTACCACTTTTCGTATTTACCACCTGGTTCGAAGTTCGGTTCGATCTTCTCTAAATACGCTTTTAAGCCCATGAATTAACCCTCTTTCTCGATAGTGGCCAAACATTTGCGCAGAATCGGACCGTAAGTGTATTTGCCTGGGCACACATAGGTACACAACGCCAAATCTTCTTCGTCCAATTCCAGACAACCCAACGTCTGAGCACTGTCTGTATCACCAGAAATCAAATCACGCAGTAACAGCGTGGGAAGGATATCCAGAGGCATAACGCGTTCGTAATTACCAATTGGTACCATGGAGCGTTCTGAACCGTTTGTGGTTGTTGTCATATCAAACTGCTTGCTACCACTGAAGTGACCAGTGTAAGCACGCGTGATTGAGTGTTTGTCAGAACCTGGAGTAATCCAGCCAAACAGTACCTTTTCACGGCCTTCTTTCAGCAACGAAACCTGAGTGTGGAAACGTCCAAGGAAACCGTAAACACCTTGTGCGGTAGTACCATTCAGTACTGAACCAGACACGATGCGAACTTCACCGTCGGCAACTTCACCAGCAGTAAGTTCAGCCAGATCAGCACCTATTACAGTGCGAACCAAGCGAGGATTTTTAGCCGCAGGACCGCCTAGCGCAACAACACGGCTGTTGTCTAACTCGCCAGACGTAATTGTTGCACCAATGGCAATAACGTCCTGGTAGTTAACAGACCATACTGTTTTCTTAGCGCCTACCGGATCAAGGTAGTGAATGTGCGTACCAGCCAGACCGGCTGGGTGCGGGCCGTCAAATTCAGCTACATCGGTACCGCTGTCACCAGCCGATACTGTGCTGCCTGCCTTCTTGCACACACACACTGTGCGGCCAGATAGCACTTTCAGTGCTTTTAATCCGTTTGCGAAGTCGTCCTGACGTTCAGCAATAACAACCGCCGGGTCGGCAGCTAATGGATTGGTATCAATAGCGGTAACAAAGATAGAACTTGGCGTTGAACCAAGCTTTGGTGATTTACTGAAAGGACGCGTGCGCAATGCTGACCACAAACCGCTGTCGTTTAACAGCTGTTCAATGGTTTCACGGCTACTGCCAGCAATCTTATCAGCAGCAATAGCAGTGAAAGCTTCTGCTTCATTGCCTTCCGCTTTAACCACAACAGATTGCAGAACTCGTTTAGCACCACGGTTTACTTCTACCACTTCACCTGCAACCGGAGCAGTGAATTTCACACCAGGATTTTTCTTATCTTCGAAAAGAACCTGGCCTTTTTTCACCTTATCTCCAACCTGCACGTGCATGGTAGGACGCATACCCACATATTCTTCTCCCAGAATGGCAGCACGCGTCACAGACAGTCCATCCTGGATCTGTTGTGTCGGCGCTCCCGATATAGGGAGGTCGAGACCTTTTTTGATTTTTATCATACGTAATCGCACTACTCTAATAGAAATACCCTTTTGAATAGACAGTATCTTTACCGGAGAAGTAAAAATACGATTCAAAAACGTACTATGCTCACCCTACTGTGCTATTGAAGGTCGTAACAAACCCTCAAAGCTCTTGTTTACTTCGCAATCAAGCTGATCTTTTATAGTTAGAATTTGCCAGTGTTAACAATTTTATTGTTGTTATTAGCGCATGGTTTTAACGCCTGTTAACTAGGCGAACGAGAAGATCTGAAAAGCTCCTCTACTTAATTTCGGAATTTTAGCATCATCCTTACAAGTTGCGCTACGCAATTCGCAGATTATGCACTATTTTTATCGGATTAAACTGTACAATCAACCTACCACCTTGGTCGTAAATTAAACCACACGGTCAAACTTCCGGCAAAATCACGGCAATTCCAGCATAAAGCAAACAAATAAGCCGTCATAAAGACGGCTTATATTAGTTATACAATGGTTTTACCAATTTACCATCGGATCGACATCGGCATCGTAATCCACACCGTTAACGTCAAAACCAAATAATCGCAGGAATTCATGGTGGTACCCGGCGTAGTCACTCAACTCATGGAAGTTGTCCTGAGTTACCTGATCCCACAGCCCTTTGATCACAGCCTGTGTAGCATCATTCGTTTCCTTGCCATCCATGCGGTAACGGTTTTGCGCATCCAGCACAGGCTCACTGCCGTACAGGCAGTCTTTGTACAAACCAGCGATTTGCTCAATACAGCCTTCATGTGTGCCTTCGTTTTTCATCACGCGATACAGCAAAGAGATGTACAGCGGCATAACCGGAATGGCAGAACTGGCTTGCGTTACCAGTGCTTTTAACGACGATACATGCGCCTCTGCTTTCAGTGCCGATAACTTGCTATTGATTGCACTCGCTGCGCGATCCAGATCTTCTTTCGCTTTACCAATGGTTGCCTGACCGTAAATGGGCCAGGTGAGCTCTTTACCAATGTAAGTGTATGCTGTGGTTTTACAGCCTTCCGCCAATACACCGGCTTCAGCCAGCGCGTCCAGCCACAATTCCCAGTCTTCACCACCCATTACCTTAACGGTATTAAAGATTTCCTCTTCATTGGCTGGTTCAAGGCTCACATCGTGAACCAGATCTTTGTCGGTATCATAGGTTTTAGTGGTGTATGCCTGACCCACAGGTTTCAGCGTAGACTTATATACTTCGCCGCTTACCGGGTCGGTACGACGAGGTGCCGCCAAACTGTAGATCACTAAATCCACCTGACCTAAGTCAGCTTTGATTTTGTCGATCACTTCCTGCTTCATGTCTGCAGAAAACGCATCGCCATTAAGGGTTTCAGCATATAAGCCAGCTGCTTTTGCTTTGTTGTGAAAAGCGGCGGTGTTGTACCAGCCCGCTGTACCGGTTTTGCGATCGCTGGGTTCTTTTTCGAAACACACGCCCAGCGTTGCCGCACCATAGCCAAATGCCGAAGTAATACGCGACGCCAGACCATATCCGGTAGAACAACCCAGAACCAGTACCTTTTTAGGCCCCTGACCTAAGTCGCCAAGCCCTTGAATATAATCGATTTGTTCTGACACAACTGCTGCACAACCCACTGGATGCGCATTTGTACAAATAAAGCCACGTATTTTGGGCTGAATAACCATAGTCACACTATCCTTTATAATTTTAGCGCGTATTGTAATAAACCACCGGATGATAACAACTCTGAGCAGCTATCACCCGGTTTATATAACAATCTGATTAGCGATTGTTGTAATACGCTTGTTCTGACATGCCGTGGAATTTTTTCGCGCCGGCAAAGAAAGACTGGTAAGCATCGTAAATGCGTTTGAAGTCCGGATCAGCTTCCGCCTGCTCTGCCATCACCTTGGCAGACGCATTGCGCAGTGCCTCAAGCACATCCTGTGGTAATTCGCGTACCGTTACACCATGTTCGTTAATGAGTTTGTTCATGGCAGCATTATTGCGCGCCGTGTATTCGTCGAGCATGTCCTGGTTAGCCGCGCGCATGGCTACTTTTACAATGGCTTGTAAATCAGCAGGCAAACTGTTCAGCGCCTGCTCGTTCACCAGAAACTCTAATTGGGTACCCGGCTCGTGCCAACCGCTGGTGTAATAGTAATCGGCAGCCCGGAATAACCCAAAGGCCAGATCGTTGTAAGGGCCCACCCATTCAGTGGCATCAATGGCACCGGTTTGCAATGACGTAAAAATTTCACCACCGGTTAGTGTTACAGGAATGCCGCCCACGGCTTTGAGCACTTCACCGCCCAGGCCGGGAATACGCATTTTCAGCCCCTGAAAATCCTGCAAGCTGTTAATTTCTTTTTTAAACCAACCCGCCATTTGCACGCCGGTATTGCCACCGGCAAACGGCACTACCCCAAACGGTTTATACAGCTCCTGCCACAATTCCAAACCGCCACCGTAGTGTAACCAGCCATTCATTTCCTGGGCATTCATACCAAACGGAATCGCCGAAAATATTGGCGCAGCAGGCATTTTGCCCTTCCAGTAATAGGCGCCGGCATGCCCCATTTGCGCTGTGCCCTGCGCAACGGCGTCAAACACTTCAAAACCAGGCACCAGTTCACCGGCACCAAATACTTTTACGGTTAAGCGGCCACCCGACATTTCATTCACGTACCCGGCAAAGGTTTCCGGTGCCTGGCCTAACCCCGGAAAATTCTTCGGCCACGAGGTAACTAACTTCCATTCATAGGTTTGTTGCGGCGCAGCCTGCGCCGCGCTGGTATCTGACTTGGCGTTGTCCTGGCAACCGCTCAGGCCTAACGCCATGCCCAGTCCCAGTGCTGCCAATAATATTTTTTTCATTGTTTTATCCTTAGCTGTAGAGCGTTTCAGGCAACCAGGTGGCCAGCTCAGGCCAAATGGCTAACCCTATTAATAGCACAATCTGAATAATGATGAAGGGAACAACACCACGATAGATATCAGACGTTAGTATGGCAGGCGGCGCGACCCCACGCAGATAAAACAATGCAAAACCAAATGGCGGGGTTAAAAATGAGGTTTGCAGGTTGAGCGCCAGCATGATCCCCAGCCATACAGGATCGACGCCCATCGCAAGCAGAACCGGCGCGACAATCGGCACCACTACAAACGTGATCTCAATAAAATCCAGAATAAAGCCCAGCGCGAACACCACCAGCATCACCACAAACATGGCGCCAAACACGCCACCCGGCAATTCAGTAAGGAAACCATGGATCAACTCTTCGCCACCAAAACCACGGAATACCAGTGAAAATACCGATGCGCCAATCAGGATCATAAACACCATGGCTGTCATTCGCGTGGTATCCATAGTGACGACTTTTAACTGCGCCAACGACAGTTGTTTCTTAAAGGCTGCCAGGATGATAGCGCCCGCTGCGCCAACACCCGCCGCTTCGGTGGGGGTGGCAAAGCCGCCCAAAATTGCCCCCAATACCACTACTATCAGCATTAATGGCGGAATTAATGCCGCCAGCAAGCTCTGTGATTGTTCAGACTGCCCTTGCGCTTCTGCTTTATCGTCACTGACTTCGTTTCCTGACTGACCCGACTTCATGCCCACAATCATTACGTAAATTAAGTACAGCACTACCAGCAATAAGCCCGGCACTATGGCCCCGACGAACAGATCACCCACCGATACGGAGTCTGGCGAAAAGATCCCCATGGATAATTGTGCTTTCTGATACGCACTCGACAACACGTCGCCTAGCAGAATAAGTGCAATCGACGGGGGTATGATTTGCCCAAGTGTACCCGTTGCGCAAATAGCGCCGGTTGCGAAGGCCGGTGAATAACCGCGCTTGAGCATGGAAGGCAGCGACAATAACCCCATGGTAACTACCGTTGCACCCACAATACCGGTACTCGCGGCCAGTAGCATACCCACCAGCACCACCGACACTGCCATACCGCTGCGGTATTTACCCAGCAATAATGCCATAGCCACCAGCAGCGACTCAGCTACTTTAGACTTTTCCAGCATCACCCCCATAAAAACAAACAGGGGAACGGCAATCAGGGTTTCGTTCGACACAATACCAAACAGGCGGTTTGGCATGGCTGTGAGGTAAGATGCATCAAATCCGCCGGCAACAGAGCCAATGGCGGCAAAAATCAGCGATACCCCAGCAAGCGTAAGCGCCACCGGATAACCCAATAACAACACTGCACATACGCAGGCAAACAGAACTAATGCCAGCCATTCCATGCTATTCGGCCTCCTTGCTACAGCGCCAGCCAATAAAGCTTCGGCACAACTCACTGATCCCCTGTAATAACAAAATACCAATGCCGATTGGGATCAGGGACTTCAGCACAAACACCAGCGGTAAGCCCCCTGGTTCCTTGGACGATTCTAACAACGCCCATGAGTCAGCCGCATAGGGCACTGAGTAATACAGTAAAAAACAACACACAGGAATGAGCAGTACCAGCGTTCCCCAGAAATTTACCCGGGCTTGTTGGCGTTCAGAGAAGCGGCGATAAAATACATCTACCCGCACATGTCCGTCGCACTGCAAGGTATAACCGAGTGCCAGTAAAAACACCGCAGCATGCAGGTAAGTAACTGACTCCTGTAGTGCAATCCAGCCCAACTGAAAACCATATCGGAATATAACAATAAGCAGCATTACCGCCACCATTACCAGCGACAGTGCACTGCAGAGCACACAAATACGGCGGCTGAAAGTATCGATTGCCCGAATGACGGGCTCAAGCGGTGTGGAAGAAATGGCCATAACGAATAATCACGCAACAATTGAAAAAAACTTGTTAATAGTGGGCTAGACTAAAGCTATTTGGCTGCTTTGCCAACGGCTTATGGCAAGTCGCGTGGATATTTAGTGGGTTTTGTGAAAACCAAAGCTGAACAGACTGACAACAGTATGTGCCGGGGACAGGATTAGCGGGCAGAAAATGATGTTGCGCAAAGCCCGCTATAACGAGCGGGCTGGCAACAAGCACCTGATGCTGGCTGTAGCCTGAATCAGGCTAGCCAATGGATAGCCAATGGATAGCCAATGGATCGCCAATGGATCGCCAATGGCTAGCATTTAAGCAACGATGTCTAACAACTCAACATCAAATACCAGTGTGCTGTAAGGTGCAATCGCACCACCTGCACCTTGCTCACCGTAAGCCAGGTTGTGCGGCACGTATAAACGCCACTTCGAACCTACAGGCATCATTTGCAATGCTTCAGTCCAACCTTTGATTACGCCACCTACCGGGAACTCAGCCGGCTGACCGCGATCATAAGAGCTGTCGAAAACAGAGCCGTTGATCAGCGTACCATGGTAATGCGTGCGTACTGTGCTGCTTGCGGTTGGCTTAGCACCGTCACCGGCGGTCAGTATTTCGTACTGCAGGCCAGAACCGGTTACTACTACGCCTTCGCGCTTGGCGTTATCAGCCAGGAAGCTTTCACCCTCAGCAATAGCTTCTTTATGCTTTTCGGCTTTAGCGGCCTGCATTCGCTGATGAATAGCACCAAATGCATCGCGCAGTGTATCGTTGTCTACCTGTGGCGCCTGGCCGGTAAACGCATCTTTTAAGCCGGCTACTACTGAATCCAGGTCAAGGCCTTCAAACGGATTCGATTGCAATTGCTGGCCCATTTGAAAACCAATTCCATAGCTGGCCTGGGTTTCTACTGTCTTAAATTGATCTGACACAGTCACTCCTGAAAGTAAATTACATAAAACGCGTAAATTTCAAACAATTTATGAAATATTCTGAAAAATTATAACACGTTCATTTTCATCGGGACGACAGTGTAACACACCCTTGCCCAGCCTGCCCGTGCCTTTGATTTAGTGAGCCTAAACGGTGCGTTGCTGTGGCATTTTATGCAAAATGTGATTAGACAAGCGCCCGCGGAAACAGTAATGTTATCGGCATTGTTATAGGGAGGGCACCATGCAATCACACTACGATGCACAGTTAAAAGACACTGTACGTTATTTAGGAAAGACCTTAGGCGAAACCATCAAGGCGCAACTGGGCACCGATTGGTTGGCTAAGATTGAAAAGATCCGCCTCGATGGCCGCGCGTCATACAAAGGCGACAACGATTGTAGTACAAGTCTGAAAGAAACTTTCAGAACCATGTCAGACAGCGAGTTACTGGTTGTTGCCCGTGCCTTCGCACAATTTTTGAATCTGGGTAACATTGCCGAACAGGAATACAATGCCGGTCTTAACGTAGAAGCCTCCATAGACTCCTTGTTTGCGCATCTGGACAAAGCAGAACTGTCTGCGCTGGAAGTAGAGCAAGCGGTTGCCAAACTGGATATTGATCTGGTGCTTACCGCTCACCCAACCGAAGTATTCCGTCGCACGCTGATTCACAAGCACAAAGAACTGGCGATTTGCTTAAAGAGTATTCACCACGAAGAACTTACAGATGCCGAGCGCAAACGCTTAGAGATTCGCATTGCCGATTTAATCAGTCAGGCCTGGCACACCGAAGAAATCCGTTCTGTGCGCCCAACGCCAGTCGACGAAGCGCGCTGGGGATTCTCGGTGATTGAAAATTCCCTGTGGGAAGCTGTGCCAGAATTTCTGCGCGATTTAGACGAGCGCTTACAACAAGATTACAACGTTAGATTGCCGATTGACGCAGCACCTATCCATTTTAGTTCATGGATGGGCGGCGACCGCGACGGCAACCCGTTTGTAACCGCCAAGGTTACCGAAGAAGTATTGTTGCTGGCACGTCGTCGCGCAGCAAAATTGTTAACTATCGATCTCGATCGCTTACAGGTTGAATTGTCGATGAACGCGTGCAATGGCAAACTCAAGGCCGCCGTTGGTGAGCAATTAGAGCCTTACCGCGCGATTTTGCGCCCACTGGTAAAGCGCTGCGCTGATACACGCGATGGTATCTCCGACTTCTTTAATGGTCGCCCTTACGATTCAAGCGCATGGCTTCAGGACAACGATGAATTACTTGAGCCGCTAATGCTGTGTTATCAGTCGTTGTGCGAAAGCGGCCTGGAAGGGACCGCCAACGGCTATTTATTAGATACCATCCGCCGGGTAAAGTGTTTTGGTATTCATTTGCTGCGTCTGGATGTGCGCCAGGACTCACAGCGCCATGCCGATGTGCTGGCAGAAGTTACCCGTTATTTGGGACTGGGCGATTACGGACAGTGGAGCGAAGCCGACAAGCAATCTTTCCTGCTGCGTGAATTGAGTTCAAAACGTCCATTATTTCCACGTAACTGGCAGCCTTCGCCAGACGTACAGGAAGTGCTGGATACCTGTAAGGTTATCGCTAACCACAGCCGCCACGGCTTTGGTATTTATATCATTTCGATGGCAAGCGAAGCCTCTGATGTGATGGCCGTACAACTCCTGTTGCAGGAAATGGGCGTTGACTGGCCGATGCCGGTAGCGCCATTGTTCGAAACGCTGGACGACCTGAACAACTCCCCTACCGTTATGCGCAAGCTACTAAGCGTTGACTGGTATCGGGGTTACATTCAGGGTAAACAGTTTGTGATGATTGGTTACTCCGACTCAGCCAAAGATGCCGGTGCCATTGCAGCGGGCTGGGCTCAGTACGAGTCTCAGGAGGCACTGGTAGCGCTGGCAGAAGAGTTTGACGTTACGTTAACGCTATTCCACGGTCGCGGCGGTACAATCGGCCGTGGTGGATTGCCAGCCCACGCTGCTATTCATTCGCAACCTCCTGGTTCATTGGACGGCGGCTTCCGTGTGACTGAGCAGGGTGAAACCATTCGCTATAAGTTTGGTATGCCATTGCTTGCCAAGCGCAGCCTGGGTATCTACACCAGTGCGATTATTGAAGCCATGCTGTTCCCGCCACCGGCACCTAAAGACGAATGGCGTCAGCTTATGAAAGACATGGCTGCCAAAGGCCGTGACTTCTACCGTGGCGTGGTGCGTCAGGATCCAGAGTTTGTACCTTATTTCCGTGTTGCGACACCAGAACAGGAACTGGGTAAGCTGCCACTGGGTAGTCGCCCGGCTAAGCGCAAACCGACTGGCGGCATTGAAAGCCTGCGCGCGATTCCTTGGATTTTTGCCTGGGCACAAACCCGTTTGGTTCTGCCTGCATGGTTGGGCAGCATGCGTGCCATTGATGCAGTAAGAAAAGAAGGTAACGAAGACACCCTGAAAGAAATGCTGCAAAACTGGCCATTCTTCAAGTCGCGTTTATCCATGTTGGACATGGTGTTCCAAAAAGCGGATCCGCGCATTAGTGAAGAGTACGATAGTCGCTTAGTGCCCAGCGAACTCAAGCATTTTGGTGAAGCGCTGCGCGCTGAGCTAAAAGAATCGATTGCACTGCTGCTGGAAATTACCGGTCAGAAAACCATTATGGAATCAGACCCTACTGGGCGCGAGTCTATGAATATCCGCGCAGCGTACTTAGAACCACTGCATTATTTGCAAATTGAGCTGTTGTCGCGCATTCGTCAGTTAGCCGAAGATGAGCACGATGCCAATCTGGATAAAGCAATGATGGTTGCCATCAGTGGCATTGCGATAGGGATGCGAAACACAGGTTGATCTGTGTTTTCTTGGCTGGTTATCCCAATTAACTGGCCATTACCCACAAAAAAGCCGGTTTTCACCGGCTTTTTTATTGGGTTGGTATTGTATTGGCAATTACGCGTTTACAAACTCTACACCAATTTTGATATCGCCACGCAGACCTTCCAGCATGTCGTCTTTTGCTTTTTGCTCGAACGCACTCAGCGCACCGTATGGCAGGATTTCTTCAACACCGTTTGCACCAAGGCGAACAGGGTGAGAGAAGAAAGCTGCGTCGTCGCTGTCGTCAGTTTGTACGTAAGTGTACTCAACCACGTTGTCGCCTTGCATTGCAGCAACCAGAGACAAGCAGAAGCGTGCTGCCGCCTGACCCATAGACAGCGTAGCTGATCCGCCACCTGCTTTAGCTTCTACTACTTCAGTACCTGCGTTTTGAATGCGGGTAGTTAATGAAGCCACTTCTTCATCGGTAAAGGTAACGCCTTCAACCTGAGACAGCAGAGGCAGAATGGTTGTTCCAGAGTGACCACCAATTACCGGAACGTGAGTGTTTGCCGGATCCAGGCCTTTCAGCTCAGCAACAAAGGTTTCTGCACGGATAACGTCAAGTGTAGTCACACCGAACAGTTTGTTTTTGTTGTATACGCCTTTGGCTTTCAGTGTTTCAGCAGCAATGGCAACAGTGGTATTTACCGGGTTGGTAATAATACAAGTACAGGCTTCCGGGCAGTTATCAGCAATGCTTTCAACCAGCGCTTTAACGATACCAGCGTTGATATTAAACAGGTCTGAACGATCCATACCAGGCTTACGCGGTACACCAGCCGGGATCAATACGATGTCACAACCTTTCAGCGCATCTGCAAGGTTGTCTTTACCGTGACCGGTTACTTTAACTGCTGTAGGGATGTGGCTCAAATCAACAGCTACACCAGGAACAACTGGCGCAACGTCGTACAAAGACAGTTCAGAACCCGCTGGCAATTGTGTTTTTAACAATAATGACAGCGCCTGACCAATACCACCGGCAGCACCTAACACGGCTACTTTCATACCATTTCTCCTCATGGAAAGAATCACGTTTAATAACGGCTCGACACACTAATTCATGTCGACAAAAAACTCAATCACCTATTGGTCTTATGGAAGAAGATTGGGTGAATCACAGAGTTATATTCAAAATAACTGCATAAATATGCATTTTGATTGTTTTTTAATGCGCACTGTGGCACGATACCGGGTTTACGTTATATCGGGCGACGGCGCAAATAAACCGCAAAGCAAATTCGCCTGCAAGAGTATACACCAAGCTAACTGGCAAGCCGAAAAATAATTCCGAAGCCAGCAGTGACCACTTTGATTAAAACGACAGGTGAATATGGCTAACCAAAAACAAGAAGAACTGATTAAAGCATTTAAAGAAATTCTGAAAGCCGAAAGCTATGGCTCCCAGGGGGAGATTGTCGACGGCCTTAAGATTCAGGGGTTTAGCAATATCAGCCAAAGTAAAATCTCACGCATGCTGAGTAAATTTGGTGCGGTGCGCACCCGCAATGCGCGCGGCGACATGGTGTACTGTTTGCCACCTGAGCTGGGCATGCCTACCGCCAAAAGCCCGCTAAAACAGCTGGTACTCGACATTGTGCATAACAACGTAATGGTGATCATCCGCACCAGCCCGGGCGCAGCGCAATTAATTGCCAGACTGCTCGATTCACTCAGTAAAAAAGACGGTGTACTGGGTACCATTGCTGGTGACGATACGATTTTTATCGCGCCAGCGGATGTCAGTAAAATTGAAGATCTCAGGCAGCGGGTAGAAGACCTGTTTGAAAACGTGTGATGTTGATGAATACCAATACTCACAAAAGATTGGTGAAAGCCCGCATCGGATTCGTCCAACTCGTTGGCTTGTAGTCTAATAAGCCTTTAGCTTAAACAGTAAACATCCAGTTTGGTGAGCTTAGGCCCAGAGCACAGTAGTCTTAAACCACGCGCAGCAAGCACAAACAAAAAACCCCGCAATCGCGGGGTTTTTTAGTATTAAGCGCTGTGGCTTAGAAACGGTAGTTAATACCTACACGGATTTCCCACAGAGACGCAGCAGTAGAGTAGCTGTCACGCTGGTCTGCACCGTAGAAAGTCTCGTACACGTACTGACCTGCATCGTTTACAGACGCTTTCACTACTGACTCAGACACGAAGTTACCTTGTCTCAGTACACCCCAGTCATCGTTTAACAGGTTGCCCAGGTTTTCGATAACAAAGAACGCAGACGCGCTATGACCTTCAGCAAACGCTGGTAGTTCCTGGCTTACGCGAACGTCAACTTTTGTCCACCAGTCGCCATTAGTTGAGTTACGACCAGCAATCTTGCCACGGCTCAGGCCTTCAGCAGCGATAAACGCGTTAAAGGCATCCAGGTCGAAACCGTCTGCGTATACAACGTTTGCGTCGTTAGCTGTTGGTACATACAACAACTGACGGCCACCGCCACTGTCATCGTCGCCGTAATAAGCATCAATGTTGTTATCGAAGGTGTAGCTCATGCCACGGCCTTCGTTAGCCGATGCAAACACGCTGAAGCGGGTTGTATAGCCGTCGATAAACTCTTGCTTATAGCCTAAACGCAGCGTGAAACGGTGCGGGATGTTGTAGTTAGACGTCGCTACACCCGGATCGTTTGGATCGCTGGTCGCGAACTGAGAGTAGTTCGAACCGGCTACTGAGCTGGTCATTGGGTTAACGTCGGTAGAATCGTTGTAAGCATACGCAACACTTACATCCAGACCGAAGTCGTACTCTTTAGATACCGCTAACGACAGCGTAGTCGCGTCGCCAGAATCGCCTTTTACGTTGGTTAACAGGAACGTCTCGTTAGAGCCTGTGTAAACCGGACGACCATCCGGGCCGTACCCAGTAACTTCACGGGCGGGCTCAATGTAAGTAGCTGCGTCTTTCTTGTCGGTGTACAACAAGTCAGCCTGTACCAGGTAATCGCCAGGTGCCAGGTAGGTTAAGCCCAACGCGTACTTCCATTCGGTAGGAATTTCGAAGTTAGGATCCATCGCTACTACGAAGCTAGAAGAACCATTGGTTGGGTAGTTAGTAACGTAGTCGTACATCCCTTGCGGTGGAGCGTAAATCGGGTTGCCGTTACCAACCAGGTCCAGGTCCAGAATACTGGTGGTGCCAGACTGCCAGCCAGGAATACGGAATTCACGAGCAAATACCTGAGTAACACCGTCGTTAGAGTAAGCGTTAGATACCCAAACGTTAGGGTTACCACCAGAGTACAGACCAAAGCCACCGTGTACTTCCATGTCGTCGCTCACTACATAGTTAAAGCCAACACGTGGTTGTAACAGGTCTTTGCCATCCAGGTTGCCGGTATTGGCGAAACCGAATTTGTTTTCAAAGGCCTGGTTGTATACCGGGCGGTCATCAGAAGACCACTTGTCGTAACGCAAACCAATTAACAGCGTCAGGTCGTCGTTAAAGTAAAACTCGTCCTGCGCATACAGAGTAGTAGTAGCAAAGCTGAAGCTTGCTGCAACGTCGTTTGGATCGTTAGTGCCCGCGGCGTTGTTGTAGTAAATACGGTTAGCTAAGCCGGCTTCGAAATTAGCAATCGAGCTGAACTGATACTCACCGATGCGGTGCTGCATAAACAGGTTAAATACGTCTAAGTCTTCGTATTCAATACCCGCAGTAATCGTGTGATCACCTAACAGGTAGGTACCTGCTAACTTGAACGTCAGGTTATCCCAGTTCAGGTCGTTAGCCTGACGAGAATCATCCGGGCCCAGATACACGGTTACGCCGCTGTCTGTAAGAACCTGTACTTCACCGAAGCCAGTTGCTGCATCAACAGAAATCTGACGGTTGTCAAGTTTGGTCTTACCAATGCGGAATTCGGTAGAGAAATCCGGTGTCCAGTCTGAGTAAACAGACGCTACGATTGTTTCGATTTCTGCGCCACGCTCATAGAAGTGACCGTCGTAAGATAAACGGGTAGTACCGGTATCAGACTCAGAAATGGTGAAACCGTCGTTCCAGTTGTATACCAGAGTAGCACGGTGATCTTCGTTAATGTTCCAGTCTAGTTTTAACAACAGTTTTTCGTCTGTTACCGGAGAAGAACCTTTAAAACCACCTGGGTTGTAGCCGTACACTTCCTGAGAAATACGAGAGATTTCAGCCAGCTCAGCTTCAGTCGCGCGGGCTAAACCTGCGTACTCGTGAAGACGAACGCCTTCTTTCTTCTCATAGGCACCAAACAGGAACAGGTTGTCTTTGATCAGAGGCATACCTACGGTGAAACCGTAGCGTTTTTCGGTGTAGTTACCGTTGTCGATGTCGTCACCGTCAATTGAATCACCTTTCAGTGAATCAGACGTGAAGTCGTAGAACGCAGTACCGTGAATTTCGTTAGTACCCGCTTTAGTTACGGCGTTGATGTTACACGCAGTAAAACCGCCGTACTCTACGTCGAACGGTGCTAATTCAACAGCAACCTGCTCGATTGCGTCGTAAGAGAAAGGAATACTTTCAGTTGGGTAACCGTTTGAGTTCAGACCGAAGTTGTCGTTCAAACGCATACCATCCAGCGTTAAGCTGTTAAAACGTGGTGATGCACCCGCACACTGAATACCGTCCGAGAATGACTCATCGATATAAACACGAGGATCGGCACGAACCAGATCTTTAATATCACGGTTAATAGCCGGTGCGTTTTGCAGTTCTTCCAGACTGAAGTTAGAAGAAGGGCCTTTTTGACCAAACGCAATAGACGCGATTTGCGAAGCAGTTACTTCGATGCGCTCTACGTCTGCCTGAGTGGCCAGCTGGAAGTTGTTCAGATTCAGAGGCTCACTTAACGACAAATAAACGTCAGTGATGGTGGCGTCTTCGAACGTATCAGAATCCATCGTGATTTCGTATGGACCACCTACACGCAAACCAGACAGGCTGAACTGACCATTTGCGTTAGCAGTAATGGTTTTAACACTGCCGGTAGGCACGTGTTTAACCGTAATTACTGTGCCCGCTGCTGGCGCACCCTGAGGGCCAACTACGCGGCCGTTGATACCTGATGATGTCTCCTGAGCCATAGCTGCAGTAGACAAACCAACAGACATCGCCACCGCAATCGCTACGCGATTGAACTTAGATTTTGTCATCATTAGTGTGTTTCCCATGCATTATATTTTCATTAGGCGTTTGTCTTTACCGTTCGCCGGGAACTACTTTCGTAATTTGCGGTCTACGTATAAAGCCAATTTATTTCTATCACTGTAAAAAAACGGCAGTGATTTTAAATTATCCGTAAAAGCGTAAATCGGGCCGAGATTGTTCATTATTATTGTTTCAGCAATATGACAAATCTGTTCCGGTTGCCTTTCCGTATGAACTGACAACGCTTAGTATTTTTATTTTTTCCTGAACAAACGGTCAAACTTTTACTGAGCTTATAGGAACTCCCGGCCCTGCTCACAAGCCCGGGTATATTTTTCGCACAACCACAACGAATAAACAGCGGTTAAGCCAATTCAAAGTTATTTATACAAAATAATTAAAAAACAGAAAGTTATGGCATTAAAGTAAACTTACTTGTTGCAATAAATAACATTAACTGGTCAAATTGGCTGAATAAATAAAACTAAGCGAAAATTCTTTTGCACCCGTTACGACTGAACAGAACAATTCGGACCTCATTGATCGCACTTATTTTTATATGTTGTGCGCTGGTTGGGTTTATCCGAAATTTTCAGTCGGCTCCCGATATTCCGCCGCAAACCACCAGCCAACTAACTTGCGGGAGCCCGCTTTCGGGTAACCAACAGATCTTTCATGTATATCTTACCGAATTGTCTATTGCAGAAATGGCATTGCCCCTTTTGTGCAACAATAAGGTGGTACAGCGGCAGTTTGGCAACGTAGCCATTACTATAGGTCGAAATGATTTCGACACATTCCGTTATATTAACCACGGTGTACCCGAACTTACATTGGTTAAAAGTAATGTGGTACTGGCTTTTGGCGCAGACCAGATTTACCACTACGATGATATCGCTGCCCACCCTGACTACAGTGCTTATTTTATTGCTCTACGCGAAAAACCCCGCTTAAACAAAGAGTTTTTATTGGGCAAGCGCATTGGCATCCTGGATTATCCCAGCAGCCGCTCAGGCCATATTGTGCCTAAAACCGTGCTACAACAGCTCGGATTAAACGATAGCAACATTAGTCTTTATTACTACAACTCACACCAGGAGTTGCGTGTCGCATTACTAGCCGGTGAAGTGGATATCATTGCCAGTTACTGGGGCAAAGGGGATGAAGACATACTGTCGCGCAACTATATTACATCGCTGGAGAACAGCGTACCCGGCATGCGTTGGTATTTAAAAATGCAAACCCACAACACCGATTTACGCTGCGCACTGCAACAGGTAATTGCCGACATATCGGCCAATCACCCGCGTAAATACTATCGTGATGTTGAGCTTATCGGAGACTGCGCAACCTCATGAAAGCCTATAACGTGACACCTGAGGACTGGTTTAAAGGTACAGCGCTATTTTTTGCGCTGTTTGTGATTTTCCAGCTCGGCGCATTGTTGGGTCAAACTGCCGCGCGCCTGTACGCTGAACACGAGACCATTGACCGCTTGCAAAGTCGTATCAGCCTGGACCTGCAGTTTCTGGACGTGGGCAACAGCACACTTAATACGCCGCCTAATCAATATACGCTGAAAGACTACCTTGCCAGGCTAAACGCAACCCTGTCTAACCCTGATACCGGTATCGCCCTGGTATCTATACAATCGGTAAGTGCCGATAATACTTCGGCAAATTTTGACAATGCCCGGTTAACGCCAATTACATTGCAGAACTCTGAGCAAACCGTACAAATACAAATAGCCTCACTGCCGCTATACCGATATTTGGCCTTTAGCCCATTGGCCTTTTTCGCCGCAGCACTATTGGTGCCTGTGCTGATGAACATTAAGCCAGCCAGAAAAATCATTAAGCCGGAGCCCCTGCCCCAACAACTACCCGAGATAGCACCTGAACCAAAACTGGTGATCAACTTAAATGACAAAACCATTGGTAATGGGGTAAATGCCGTTACCGTGCAATTGCAAAACAAGCCGTTATGTTTCTACACCGCGCTCTTGCACTACTGTATCGACAACCCCGATGCCATGCTACTTCATCATAAAGATATACCGCCAGAGCTTACCGCGCAGGCAAACAAGGCATTTGGCCGTTTGATGGATCTCGGACACACCAAGCGTAAGCGACCCGACTTCAACGCCAATTTAGACAAAACACTGAGTGAAATTCGCGCGGCATTAGATGAAGTATTTGCAGGATACAGTGAAGAGAAAAGCAAGTACTACCCACCGCGCGCCCAAGGTGAAGGTTCAAGGTCGAAACAGCACTCTTATGCAATGAGCGGGCTGGTATCGTCTGATATTGTGATTATTGGCGATTAATCCGCAAAATAACCATCTGGTACTAAATGACTGCACAACAAGCGGGTTAGTTTAATAACATCTCACAACAATGAGCAAAATCGCTGCATTCTGCACCGAGCGGATTGATCACTTTGTACGTCACATCCAGTTGCGGTTTTACCGTTAGCCATTTAACTGAATAAAGCTGTCTGTTGATGTTTTCAACCATTTCGGCCGCTGCTTCGACACTGATTTTAATACCTACACCACAAATTAAGTTTTCATTTATGCGCGTGAAACAATAACTGGGAGCCACCGCTTTTAATACGTTTAGCGTTTTGGTTGATATTTCGGCAACTTGCTCAATGGCATTGCGCGAACTAATATCAATCCTCAATGTGATAAGCTTGGCACCTATGGCATGAGCACTACGAATTAACGTGTTCACAGTTATAACGAACAAATTAGGGTTTAAAAAGCCAAAATCATCTTCGGGCTGACACTCGCTGAGCCTACGCTCAACAAACCCCAAATGTGACTTGGTTACATTTAATTCATGTTCCAAATCATTAACGTACCGTTCCAGGTGTTCTGCTTTGCGTTGCGATGCGATTAGCGCCTGTTGCTTTTCCATTACCGGTGTAAGATCGGTGTGGGACCCCAAAAGCCGAATAGCTTGTCCTACGCTATTATAAATAGCGATACCACGACAACGGATCCACACTGTAGAGCCATCGCGGTGGTAATACCGTACAATTTGATCGTAGGGGAAATCGGGATTGGCTAAATGTAACTTCAGGTTGCGCCTGGCAACCTCCAGGTCTTCTTCATAAATTAGATCCTGCCATTCCGACGCCAGATGCTGTTTGGTGGTAGGATCAATTCCCAACGTTTTCCAGAACTTTGGGCTCATCCACTCATTATCGGTTTCAATTAAATCCCAGTACCACATGCCATCACTGGCGGCATCCTGGAAAAAATCAAACATCAGGACATCTTCATGTAATAAGTCGTGCAACTCGTTCTCAAGGTAGTGCATCAAGCCTTCGCCGTTTGTGATTGCAGCAATATCCTGGTCGTCCTTCTGAGCCTGCTCTTCCTTTGTATTCATGTCATCTCACCTCGTCAAATGATATGATCACGCCTTTGTTTTGCTCATTCACTTTATAAGCGTTCACTGAAACACGCACTACCACATCGCCGACTGTCATCTCGTGTTCAGCAGAATCTAGTTTTCCATTTGCCACGTCTATTACCAGTGCCTCGAACTCTTCAATCGGGATCTTATAAGACAGGTCTCTGAAGTCGCGATTGATATCAAAATCAATGATATTAACAAATCGCCGGATGGCATTGGTATAACGTCTAATGCGCAGATCACTGCCCAAAAAGAGAACCGCCAGCTTAGTGGCGAGTAACAAGTTCTCTAAGTCATTATTAATATCAGTTAATTCACTGATTTTTTGCTGGTATTCGCTGTTTACTGTATACAGCTCTTCGTTAACCGATTGCAGCTCTTCGTTGGTAGACTGTAACTCTTCGTTTGCCGCCATCAATTCTTCATTGCTTGATTGCAGCTCTTCCCTGGTAGAATCCAGTTCTTCCAGTGCTTCTCGATAAAGTTTCTGACATTCAATAAGTGCATCATCCAGTTCGTGCAGTCGCTTTTCATTTTGCTCATCAGGTTGGTAGATTATGTCTGAGTGTTGTGAGCTAAACGACGATTTAATGAACGATAATACCACATAAGGAGAATCGTCTTTATTCTCTGCAAAACTGAAACATTTGAGAGAATAGCGTTCACCATCAAGATTACAAACATCACTAAACAGCAATGTCTTGCGTTCTCTAACGCACTGATGCACCGCACTAATTGCCGCACCAGTAACAACATCCTGCAAAATATCAGAAAGATCATTGGTGACCATGCCTGGTTTAAGTTTGGTGGTAAAGGTTGATGTATCACCATAACTGTAAACCACTTGCAGTTTGTTATTCACCACAAGTGAAGGCGGCACAAACTCATCGATGACCTGATTACGGCCAATAGCAATGTTGCGCCTTTCAGGCTCTGCGGCTTTCGACGCAGCTATAAACTGCCCAACGGTTGCCGGACGAACATATCGCGACTTTAAAGTAGGCGGATGGGATAACGTTGACGAGGGCACTTTCACATCACTGTTCTTCTGAAAAATCCGCGAACGCGAATCCACGGCATCAAAGTACACTGAAAAACTACCGGGTGTTTCCGCCGACCCCAACAGCAAATAGCCGCCTTTCTTCAGCGCAAAGTGGAAAAAGGCCATGACTTTTTGCTGAGCCGGATTCTGTAAATAAATGAGTGTATTTCGACAGCTTACCACATCCATATTAGAAAACGGCGGGTCCTGTATCAGGTTATGGGTAGCGAATACCACCATGGAACGCAGTTGCTTGGTAACCTGATAGTTGTTGTCGAATAACTGATGAAAATACCGATTCAAATAGTCATTGGGAATTTCTGATTTAATACTGGGTGGGTACATACCACTGGCAGCATAAGCAATAGCGGATTGATCAATGTCGCTGGCAAAAACGGTGACTTTTCTGTCTACGCCTAACTCAAGCATGGCTTCGGCAAATAACATCGCAAATGAATAGGCTTCCTCCCCGGTAGAACATCCAGGACACCATACACGTATGTGCGCGTCAGACTTGCTGCTTTTTACCAGGGGTTTAACCGCATCTTCGTACATCTTTTCCCAGACCTCACTGTCGCGAAAGAACTGGGTTACACCAATAAGTAAATCCTGTTTGAGTAATTCAATCTCCTCAACATTAGTATTCATAAACTCCCAGTACTCCATCAGAGTATGTTTATTGTTTATACTCATTCGGTGTTCTATACGTCGGGATACCGTTGATTCTTTGTAGGCTTTAAAATCCAGCTCTGTTTTTTCATTTATGAGCTGCAGAATATCATCAACAATTTTAGTGTTTTTTTGCAGATGTTCGCGGAATTTACTGTGGGGCGCCATGGCAAGAGGATGATTGATAAAGCGTTTAATACTGGACGGGATGTCCTGAACCTTCAGCACAAAATCCACTGTGCCCGTGTTAATCGCATTCAGTGCCATACCATTAAACTGCGCTTCTTCGGGCGACTGCGCAATCACTAAAGCACCCATCTCCTTCAGCGCCTGCGCCCCTCGGCTGCCGTCTGACCCAGTGCCCGACAGAATAACTCCTACAGCTTTATTCTGAAAATCTTCTGCCAGCGATCGGAATAACTCGTTAATTGGCAGGTTTATTCGGTTGTCTGGCGGCAAATCAGACAGATAGACGGTACCTTCCGCAACCCGCATCAGTTTACCAGCCGGAATAAGATAAACCGTGTCTTTCTGCAGTAGTTCGCCTTCATTCGCCTGATGAACAGGCATGGAAGTATGTTTGCTTAGCAGTTCATCCATCATACTTTTAAAATCAGGAGAAAGATGCTGAACAATAATGTACGCTGCACCCAAATCTCCCGGCAATTTCTCGAATAGTTGTTGCAGTGCTTCCAGCCCACCTGCTGACGCACCAATACCAACAACATACGTTGGTTTGTTGCTATTCGTTACTTTCTCGCTGTACATAACATTATTGTTCCGTGTTGTATTCTTTCAAAAGAGCAATCAGTGCTTTCGGGGACATCGGCTTTGCCAGGTGAAAGCCCTGAAACAGGGTAAACCCCAATGCTTTACACAATTCCAGCTGCTCTGGTGTTTCTATCCCTTCTGCAAGTAAATTCAAATCCAGCGCATTACCCATACCCACCATGGCTGTCACCATTTTAGTGTACTTGTCAGACCCAATCAGATGCTCCACAAAGTATCTGTCTACTTTCAATTCGTGGAACTGATATTCCAATAAACGCTTAAGTGAACTGTAACCGGTGCCGAAGTCATCCATCGAAATGAAAAAACCCATTTCTAACAGGTGATTTAAGTTTTTAGTAACCTGCACACTGTCAGACTCTAACAAAAGCTCAGTAATTTCAATGCTTACGTTAGAAAAAGGCACTCTATTTTCTAAACACTGTTCAGAAAGCCAGGTAGAAAAACTGAGTTGTTCCAATTGACTAATATCAATATTGATATTCAAATTGATGTCACCAAGACTGGGGCGAATACGACCAAATTCCTCCAGGGTTTTTACGGTAGTAATATGAAAAAGCGCCAGTTCTTCTCCGCCCTCATTGGCAGATTCGATAACGTCGCCAATGTGGCTGTGCAATGTGAGCTCTTTCGTTAATCTGGCCAACGCTTCAATTGAACTTATCTTACCGTTATCATTAAAAATCGGCTGAAAGTGGATGCATATACATTCTTCTTGCAAAATCCGGTTGAACTCCTGTTGCTTATTCTTTTGAACAAACAGTAGGTTTTTCAGTGAAGGGTCGTACACTTTAAACGCTTTGTTACCTGATTGGTGTTTTTTCACCAGATACATACACTGGTCTGCGGCATCCAGCGCTCGTTCAACTCTTGCTTCATCATTCAGATTTCTCAGTTCAGACAACGCAGGCATCCAGCAAATGCCTATGCTGCACTGAATATCCAGCTTCTGGCCAAAAATGAACATGCTGGAATTCACCACACTCACCAGCTTTCGGCCTAAATTGTAAATCTCAGTTAAATCTTTCTGGTCGGGAAAGCACAGCACAAACTCGTCACCGCCGAAACGGGAAATCAACTCCCTGCCTTTGGTAACTGACATGAGTTTACGAGCAACATTTTCTAGCACTTTGTCACCAATTTTATGGCCATAGGTATCGTTGATGCCTTTAAAATCATTCAGATCGATAAATACATATGCGGCATATTCAAATTCCGGCCTGGTGAAGTCTTTGATTCGTTTAAGAAAAGCAGCGCGATTTAACAACCCGGTAAGATTGTCCTGTTCAATGGCTTTGGTAAGATCAGCCCGCAACAATCCGGTATCCGATAAATCATACAACAGCATATACAGTGAATACGCACCAGACCCACTGTGCGGGTAAAGGAAAACTTGCAACGTTATGCTTTTCTCTCTGCCCAAGGGCGTTGTAACTTTAAGCGACAACGACAAGGGTTCGCTGTGTAACGCAATTTCATCGACATAGGCCTTAAGCGCAGGCAGAATTGAATCACCGAATTGTTCCAGCCATCCCCTGTTCAGCATATCGGAATCCTGGGTACCCAGAATACGGTGTGCTACTTCATTACAATACGTTGCATGCAAATGTTTATCGATATGCACAAATCCAAAAGGCATTAAGCGGGCTACTTCAGACATTAAATTGTCTGATGAGAGGAAAAGCACAGCCCAGCCCCCATCATTAGCGTCACTAATTGGCAGGCTATCTACCCAACACACCAGCGCCCGGTGAATGAGCAAAGTATTCACCGTAACAATATTAGGCTGACTTTTGACGCACTCCTTTAGTTGTTCGGTTATCGTTTCAGGATACATGGTTGAAACGGCACCGGCTTTATCCAATCCGCTGAGAATAGTACCTTCGGGGTCGTAATACACTACATCATTGTGTGCATCCGCCAATATTTTTCTGGCGAAGAGTTGGTTGTTATCCATAGCCACCAACTCGCAGGCCTTTAAATTGATCATGTTAGTCGTTCACGCTTGCTGAAAGTCATAATTAACAAGAAGCAATATTTGAATTTATAAATATCAATATAGATATATTAGTTTTTTGCCTCCATAAATAAAGCATAGACAAGATTCGCTAATCTGGCGGATTCTTTTCATTAAAAAATAGAATAAGTCCTGCGCACCCTGGCTTACGCGAATTAGCAAGGGTCAATCAACATGTATTAATCAGCCAGATTTAGTGATAACCTGAACAAATGGTCAGTTTTTTACTCTCGACAGAAAGTGGTGAATCAGCGATATTAAGGGTAAACTAGTGCGTTATTCAGAAAAAATATAAACTGGCCGGTCCGGGCACCCACTCCCCTCTAGGGCAGTTGCCGCTAAACCAGCGTGATATTAATTACCTATAAACGACAGTAAAAACGATGCAACAACCTTTAATTATTGCTATTTCCGGCGCGTCAGGCTCCGGGAAGTCACTATTCACCGAAAATCTGATCAATGCATTTTCAGAGCAGGGACGACCGGTACAAATTTTGCGCGAAGATCACTATTACCGCGCGCAAGACCACCTGGCTATGGGTGATCGGGAAAAAAACAATTACGACCATCCTAATGCGTTTGAGCATGAGTTGTTAAAGGCACACCTGCGGGCACTGCGCAACGGCGAGCCAATTGATTACCCGCATTATTGCTTTAAAACCCATACACGCTTGCCACAAACTGAGCGTTTACAGCCCGCGCCAGTGATCATTCTGGAAGGCATCATGTTACTGGCCCGTGCCGAGTTACTACCGCTATACGATGTGAAAATCTTCATTGATACGCCGCTCGATATCTGCCTGATGCGTCGTATGATGCGCGATATTAAAGAGCGTGGAAGAAGCATTGAATCGGTTGCCAAGCAATATGAGGCAACGGTAAAACCCATGTATCATCAATTTATAGAACCCAGCCGCTTTACGGCTGATGTTGTTGTTACCCAGGGTGGTAAAAATCAAATCGCACTGGATGTAATTAAATCACACATTCAGCAAGCTCTTTTGTAAGGGAATACACATGATCAGTTTATTGGGCGTCGCCCTGTTGTTAGCCATTGCATTTGCGTTTTCCAGCAACCGTCGCTCAATAAATTGGCGCACCGTTGGTGGTGCATTTGCCATTCAGGCCTTAATTGGTGCGTTTATTCTGTATTTTGAACCCGGTATTCAGTTACTGCTGAAAACCACTGTATTCGTGCAAAACATCATTGATTACAGCCAGGACGGTATCAATTTCGTGTTTGGTCCGATTGGCGACAAATCACTGGGCTTTATCTTTGCGTTTAATGTGCTGCCCGTCATTATCTTCTTTTCATCGTTAATTGCGGTGTTGTATCACCTGAAGATCATGAGCTGGGTTATTCGTATTATTGGTGGTGCTTTACAGAAAGCGCTTAATACCAGCCGTCCGGAATCCATGTCGGCGGCAGCCAATATCTTTGTGGGTCAAACCGAAGCCCCGCTGGTAGTACGCCCCTTTATTCCAACCATGACACGTTCAGAACTGTTTGCCATTATGGTGGGCGGTCTGGCATCGATTGCCGGTTCAGTAATGGCAGGCTATGCAGGGATGGGTGTGGAACTTAAGTACCTGTTAGCGGCCAGCTTTATGGCTGCGCCTGGTGGCTTGCTGATGGCAAAAATTATGCAGCCGGAAACCGATACCCCCAATAACGAGTTGACCGAGTCTCAGGAGCAGGAAAACCATTACGCTAACGTATTCGATGCAGCGGCAAGTGGTGCGGCCTCTGGCTTACAACTGGCGTTGAACGTGGGTGCCATGCTACTGGCCTTCGTTGCCCTGATTGCTATGTTAAACGGCATCATTGGCTGGGTTGGCGAACTCGCTGGAGTGGAATCACTTACTATTCAGCAAATCCTGGGGTTTATTCTCCAACCACTGGCTTGGACACTGGGCGTACCATGGGCTGAAGCACAGGCCGCAGGCAGTTTTATAGGCCAAAAACTGGTGGTAAATGAGTTTATTGCTTATCTGGATTTCATTGACGCCAAAGAAACCTTGTCACCTTTGAGTCAGGCCATTATTACCTTTGCACTGTGCGGCTTTGCCAATTTGTCGTCTATTGCCATCCTGATGGGCGGAATTGGTGCGATGGCGCCAACCCGTCGCAAGGAAATTGCGCAACTTGGATTAAAAGCGGTGTTCGCTGCCACGTTATCTAATCTGATGAGTGCGGCACTGGCCGGATTTTACCTTACGCTGTAAAAAGCCGTACGCTTGATTTGTATCAACGGGAGGGCATTGCCGCCCTCCCCAGTCGATTTATAATCGGCCGTTAAAAATAGAATGATAGGAAGACAGAATGAATTTAGTTGCCGTTGATTACCAGGCGGATAACGCTGCTGAGTTGTTTGCTAAATCGTTGCACGAAACTGGATTTGGTGTACTTAAGAATCACCCCATCCAGCAGCAGGTTGTAACCGACATCTACAAAACCTGGCAAACGTTTTTCGACAACGACGCCAAGTTTGATTACACCTACAACAAAGGCACTCAGGACGGTTATTTCCCTCAGTCTGTCTCGGAAGTTGCCAAGGGTTTCACTAAAAAAGATATCAAAGAGTATTTCCACTATTATCCGTGGGGTATTTGCCCGCCGGATCTCAAAGCCCAACTGGCCGATTACTACGAAAAGGCGACTAGTTTAGCGTCGGAGTTACTGAGTTGGGTTGAAGCAAACGCACCTGAAGAGGTAAAAGCAAACTTTAGTCAGCCTTTGCCAGATATGATTAAAGACAGCAGCCAGACACTGTTACGCGTATTGCATTACCCCCCATTGAAGGGCGAAGAAGAGCCGGATGCCATTCGTGCTGCCGCGCACGGCGACATTAACCTGCTAACCGTGTTACCCGCAGCCAATGAACCTGGCTTACAGGTGCAACGCAAAGATGGTTCCTGGATGGATGTGCCCTGCGACTTCGGCACGCTGATCGTGAATATTGGTGACATGTTGCAGGAAGCCAGTGGCGGATATTATCCGTCAACTATCCACCGTGTAATTAATCCTGAGGGAGCCGATATGTCGCGCTCGCGAATTTCGTTACCACTGTTCCTTCACCCTCGTCCTGATGTAGTGCTCTCTGAACGTTACACCGCAGACGCTTATCTTAAGGAGCGTTTGCGCGAACTGGGCGTAGTGTAATACCCAAAACTTTCGGCAGGCTGGCCAACCGCGTCAGCCTGCATACTCTCTGCACATAAGGCATCCAGGCCTTTAGCATACTGCCACGACGCCTCCACCATTGTTGAATAAAAAGCAACGTTAATTCGCGAAGCCGTGTCTCTTGGTGTGTGATAGTAATTGTGTCTGCCAACCCCCAAAAACAAAAACGGTATGTCTTGCTCAGCAAATATTGCGTGGTCACTGACTTTTGTGCGATCAGTAGCCACCGGATAGCGACCTACCCGCAGTGCCGAATCAGTGTTGTTCATCCGCACCCCTGTGGCGATCTCAATGTCGTTAGCCAATCCGGCAAATTGCGGATGGCTGCTCACACCGCTCACCAATAGTTCGTAACGCCCACCTGGTTGAGACAACATATCCAGATTTAAATTGCCAAACACCTTCTCTTTATTAATGATGTTAGCACTTACAAACGCTTTAGCACCCAACAAGCCGTGCTCTTCGGCGTCAGATGCCAGAAAAATCCAATTGCATTGCATCGGCTGCCTTTTCGTTCGCAGGGCTATTTCAAGCATTGCCGCTACCCCACTGGCGTTATCATCAGCGCCATTAAATACACGCCGCCCTTTTCTGCCAAGATGGTCATAATGCGCAGTTACAACTATATACGGCGCATCCCGACCTGCATTCTCCCCCACAACGTTGATCCCATCTACCGGCCTGTCTTTTCTGTCGGGTAATGTAAAGGGTTGTGTATAGCCTGATAATGCGCTCAGTGGGGATATATTCAGGGTCTCATATCGGTCAATAATAAATTCCCGGCTTCGTCTTGCGCCTTCGGAGCCAGTTAACCTGCCTTCCAGTTCATCCGATGCAAGATAATGTACATCCTGAACCCAGCGCGGTTGCTCGTCGGCACGAACCAGGCTGCAACTTATCCACATCAATAGCCACAACACAGGCGACCAACTTAACTTCATTCAAAATCTCCTAGAGTCTTGTTATGTACTGATGTCAACGCAGCCAGTTTGGAGGTGTAACGGTTGATGTCCTGTTCATGACTGGCGTTGTTGATTGCGCGTTCCAGGTACACTTTGGCGTCGCTGAGTTTGCCCACACTGAATGCTGACTTACCCAACGCCGACAGCACCAGATGGTTTTTACGGTCGAGTCGGTAAGCGCGCCGGTAATGTGCATGAGCAATGGCATAAAGACCGCTGTCGTAAGCTTCGTCGCCACGAATTAAATGAAAATACGGATTGCTTTCGCGCTGAGAGATTACTTGTGCTTCAAGTGCACTGGCCAGTAAATCCCGACCGGTGAACCGATACAGTACGGCCAGATTTTCCTTTGCAGTGAGATCGGTTGCATCCAGCGAGACAGCACGTAAATAGGCCTGTTCAGCCGCGTCATAGTGTTCGCTAAGGCGATAAAGCACGCCCAGGTTTACCCACCCTTCACGCATGGAAGGATCCAGTTCCAGTCCTTTGGCCATATAGGCAAAGGCATAGTCCAACTCTCCTGAAATTAAGCCGATTGCCGCCTTGTTGTTGTAAAACATCGCCAGGACGCTGGTTAACGGTACTTCAGTGGCTGGAAACTGTTGTGATTCAATACGCTCGTCAAAATCCACCACTCTGCTGGCAATCACTTTGCCGTTGAAAACCTGCTTCAACGTAACGTTGATATGTCCATTGAGGACGCTATACCCTTCTTTGCGCGACCAGTACTCAGGGATTTCCACGGTACTGAGTGTGGCTTCAAACCCTGCATGAGTGGCCAGGGCGTAAGTCATCAGCGTTAGCGATAAACAATTGGCCTCGCGCAGGCGAAACGTTTCTGAGACCGAATAATTGGCGTCACTGTGATAACTTAAACCTTGTTGCTGATGATGAAATATAGCGTCAATAAACCGATCAAGTGCAAGCGAATCATCGGCTATACCAGTGGCGCTAAGGGCAGTGACAAAACGCTCGGCGTCAGGCGAAAGCGCGAGAATCTGAGAAGTGGATTCCACATCAACTGATCTGGCATCAGGGAAATACTGCCAGTACACCGGATGCGTAACTGAAGTAGATATGTCTGGAGTGACACGGCATCCTTGTAGTCCGGCCATGAGTAAGATGAACACCAGAAAAAGAGACCTGCTCATACCTGTCTCCCAGTTATAAAGATTCTGTTATTTTAGCTCAATTTACAAAAAATTAACATTTTAAGAACATTTTATATCGTTGCTTTTCGATCTGGATCTCTTATGCTGATATTGATTGCAAAATAATCAATCACCTGTACTCAGCGGCATAAGGAAAGGACAACATGAAAAGGGTTGTGTTTAACCAAAAAGGTGGTGTTGGAAAATCCACTATCAGCACAAATCTCGCCGCAGAAAGCGCGCGCCGGGGCTTTAAAACGCTGCTGGTTGATTTAGACGCCCAGGGCAATGCAACGCATTATGCCGGTGTAGATATAAAAGACGACACGCTTACTGTTGCAGATATGTTTAAGCAGATTGTTGGTTGGTTCAGCAAGCCTCAACCGCCAACTGCGTTTGTGCAACCCACCGCATTTGAGAACCTCTACGTACTGCCCGCTGATCCCGCTTTGGCCACCATTGAGCGGGAGCTGGAGTCGCGCTATAAAATGTTTAAATTGCGGGAGACACTGGATGCGCTAAGTAAAGAGTTTGATCGCATCTATATCGACACGCCGCCCAATTTTAACTTTTATTCGAAAGCCGCACTAATAGCCGCCGATGCCTTTTTAGTGCCGTTTGATTGCGACCATTTTTCCGCACAGGCGATTGAACGCTTGCTGGAGAACGTGATGGAAATAAAGGAAGACCACAATCAGGAATTAGCGTTTGCGGGTGTCATTATCAATCAGTACAACCCACAGGCTAAACTGCCTTCAGCGTTGATAGGTGAACTGGAAGAAAAAGGTTTACCCCTGTTCGCAACACGATTGAGCAGTTCAGTTAAAGTGAAGGAGTCGCATTCGGCGCGAGCACCACTGCCCTTTTATATGCCCAGCCACAAAATAACCAAACAGCTTGTGGCACTTTACGACGAAATTGAGGGCGTGTAACAGATTATCCTGCCTGCCACAGATCCCAAACCAGTGTTAGCCCAAGGCCAACAAATATCAGCCCGACTAATTGCTCCTGTCTCACTGCAATGGTTGGGCTGCGCGCCATCCATTTACCCAGTTGATGCGATAGCTGTGCAACGATCAAATCGCAACATAGCGCAATAGCACTGAACATAAGCCCAAGCACCAGTAAGTCATTTACCAGCACGTCGCCCGTGGCCTTAGTAAACTGAGGCAAAAAAGCAATAAAAAACAATGCGGTTTTAGGATTACTGAGCTCCACCAGCAAACTCCGCTTAACAATTTGCGATGTGGTGGCTTGTACTGGTTTTCTTAAATGCGGGGCTTTTGCAAATCGCAGTGCACTTACACCCAAATAAATAAGGTACCCCGCACCGAGCACTTTTATAAGTACAAACAGTACCGGTACGTAAAGTATGAGTGCGGCCAAACCAAACGCAGTGCCAATCGCGTAACTGGACGAACCAACCGCCATACCTAGTGCCGCAGCTGTACCACCCTGCTTACCAGAACCCAGTGTACAGGCCAGGATGTACAAATTAGAGGGTCCGGGTGACAAACTGATCATCAACGTTGCCAGGATAAAGGTGGTGACGATTTCAAAAGTTAAGGTGATCACTATTTGCTCTTAAGTTGTTTTTGCGGGATACACAACCACGAATTTAGATTTTTCAGGATGCAATAGTGTATAGTCATCCCCTGTTTTGTCTCAAGCCAAACCGGAAAATTACCGCTGTATGTGTACGCGCCATGTCCGGCCTGGTGAAGCTAAGGATCATTCCATGTTTACTCTGTTTCAGTATCTGCATTGCCCTTATTGTGTGCGAGCCGATATGGTTGCTAACTATTCGGGTTTGCCTCATAAAAAAGTACTGCTATTAAACGACGACGAAGCAACCTGCATTAATTTGGTGGGTGTGAAGATGGTGCCTATTCTGCAAACCAGTGATGGCAGTGCAATGGGTGAGAGTCTGGATATTGTCGCCAAAATTCTTACCCTGGCACCTGAAGACAAGCAACTGTTGCCGGCTGGTTATGCAAGCACTGTAACTGAACACATTACTAAATACAGCAGTGCAATCAGCCGATTACTGTACCCTCGAAATCTGATGATTGCACAGCCGGAATTTGAAACTCAATCGGCCCGTGATTATTTTCAGCGTAAAAAAGAAGCCATGCTGGGTTGCAGTTTTAATGAGGCCTTTGCTAATTCTGAAACTTACCTTTCTCAGGTAAATGCTATGCTGGCTGAACTACCCGCATTAACGCCGCCCTCGGCTCGCGGTAACCAGCTGAGTTGGGATGATGTTTATATTTTCCCATCCCTGCGAAACCTGACTATGGTAAAAGGATTAAGCTGGCCTGCGGCAGTGAAGGATTATGTCGGCGAAGTCGCAAAGCTAACAAATATTCACTTATACAGCGATCAGGCCGTTTAACGTCTTAAAAAGGGTATTTTCACTCAACTTAGCGTTAAATACCCTTACAATCAATCTGTTACGCGCTATTGGTTTCACTGCTTTTCAGGTTTGGCCGTCTCTACCTGCTGTTGAGCCTGCTGTCTGATCTGCTGGTACTCTTCGAAACTCATTTCGTAGCGCTTAAAGCAAGCTTCCTGATCCTGTGGCAATTCCTGTAAGCAGGCATGTTGACGGTTTTGCATCATCCCCTGGTACAGTTGCTTATTTGTGCATCCGGCCAGTCCTGCAATTACCACTACAAATGCGGTTTTTTGTATGTTCATGGCACTTATTCCTTATTGGCGCGTTAAATTAGCTAAAACGTATACATTGACTATACTTCAACCCGTAAGACATACAATGCTAGGCTGAAGTTCGACCTATTCATTTTAAACGGAGAGATCATGTTCTGGTTGAAACGATTAACTATCATTCAAATGACACTACTTGCCACTGGTTTGCTAGGCGTATTTTGCGCCGCGCTTACCGTGTCGGTGCTAGTTGGCGATGTGGAAAAACTGGAACATGCGAACACAGAGCAGCGATTAGTTCTGCTGGTAGATGCGGTAGAGAAAATCGCTCACCAACACGCTGTGGAGCGCGGCTTAACGGCTGGTTTTTTAGGGTCAAAATCGGATGTCGCAAAAGCCAAAGTGATTGAACAGCGCCAGGTTGTAGATAACGCGGTTGCAACATTGCAGCAACTGGCCAATGAAGACTGGCCGGCAGAATTGGAGATTAAACGCAAGCTCAACGGCTTATTTACGGTACTGAAGGATAAATCAGCGGTAAGACGTGAAGTTGATAGTCTCAACGGCAAGCGTGCGTTTGGCTACTACAGCTTTGTGAATAAAGTAGCGCTCGATAGTGCCAACCAACTGCTATTGGGAGTGAGTAACCGGGATGTATCGGCCACTATTTCTAACGCATTAAAACTAGCCTGGTTAAAGGAGCGCCTCGGCCAATTGCGCGGAAAGGTAAACGGTGTACTGGCTCAACGAGCAATCAACAGCCAGATTCTGCTGGAACTTGAAATTTATAATGAAAATATTGAATACCTGAGCAGCTCATTAGAAGACGCATTGGATGATAACAGCCTTGCTGAATTTAAACGCTTAAATCAGTCAACTGTAATGCAATCTATGCGCGAGGTATATCAACAATTACAACGTGAAAATGTCGACTTTAGCCAGTTACCCGCGGCTAGCGAGTGGTTTTCAACCGCCACCACTCAAATTGGTCAGGTAAAAAGTCTGCTGGACGAAACCTGGCGAAATGCACAAGCGCTATCCCAACGTCATGCTGACGCTACCCGCTTTCAGCTTTTATTGATCGGAGTCGTTGCGCTGGTAGCGTTATTCATTGCGGCTTTTATCATTGTGACCTTATTGCAGACACTCAGGAGTCAATTATCCCGCTTGACGCGCAATTTGCACAATGTTGCCAGGGAAGGCGATTTAACCATCGACGTATCCTTACCTTCAGACAATGAACTGGGCAGTATTGCAGCCGCAATGAACCAAACCTTGCAAGCTATTCGCGACCTGATAACCGGTCTGGCTCAGTCTGTGCAGGCCAGTACCCGGCTTGGCGACCAAGTAGCACATTCTGCCAAGACAATTAACGAGGAATCAGAGAATACACAGCAGCGAGCAGTTAGCATTGCCGCAGCAATTGAACAAATGACGGAAACCAGTAAAGAAATTGCCCGTTCAGCCATTGAGACACTTGAAGCCAGCAGACATTTGGATTTATTGGCCGACGAAGCCATGCATGCCAATCAATCTATCCAGGTATCGATTTCTGCACTGACCCAACAAATGGCGGCCATGGAATCAGTGGCTAAAAATATGGGAGAGCAGCTTACGGAAATAAGCAGTATTCTTGATACGATTAACTCTCTTTCTGACCAAACCAATCTATTGGCCTTAAATGCCGCGATAGAAGCCGCGCGTGCAGGTGAACACGGACGCGGATTTGCGGTGGTAGCAGATGAGGTTCGCCAACTGGCGAACGCAAGCCGCAGCTCGTCAGACAAAATATCGTCGTTACTGGATTCATTGCAACAGGTTAGCCTGAATGTTATTCAGGGGATATCGAAAAGTGCCGATGGTGCCAGAGCGTCACTAACCTTAACCAACCAGGGTGAAGAAACCGCTGCCAAGGTAAAAGCCAGCGCAACTCAGCTGGAAACTCAAGCAAATTCCATGTCAGCTGCTGCCGAAGAACAATCAATGACATCTGAGCAAATTGCTGCTGACGTTGTGAGTGTTCAGGATGCAGCCACCGAAGAAGTAAGGGTTGCAGAGATACTGAACAAGGTAACCTCGGATCTACAAGCCAATAACGCGATTCTTACCAAAACGATGGGGAACTTCCGGTATGAGTAGCGTATAGGCGCCAGGTAGTAAGGAATCGGTTAGCAGTCGTCGGTAACTAACGTAATGGTGCAGTTGGGCGACCCAAACGAATCGTAAATAATGTAGCAACCTTGATTTACCGGTGTGCCGCTGCTCGGCACGGTGTAACCAATCAGCGTATACTGGTTGTCTGCTCTGGTAGAAATATCTGCACTAAGGGTATTTTGCATAAAATCGAGCATTTGCATCTGCGTTCCAAGTTCCGCCTGGCTTTCGGGGCATAGATTTCGATAGTCCACCTCTGCCGTACCAAATCCAAAATCAACCACATACGCCACCTGTCCGGCATTGGGATTGGTACTTACCGCGCGCAAACCAACAACGCGCGCTTTAGCCTGCACCAGGGAAACGGTTGACTTCATCTGGCTGGCAATGGATTTAAGCGAAGCAACCTTCGCATCAGAACTGAAGTCGAGAAACCGTGGCGACGCCACCACAGCCAGTACACCTAAAATAACAATGACGATAATTAGCTCGATTAACGTAAAGCCATTGCGTCCTGTACGATTCTTCATCTAAACAACCCTGCCAGTAATAGTTAACATCCCTTTTATGCGTATAGGAAAAATCACGTGATCGCACAACCAGTATCCTACCACGATATTACAGTACGCTAATTAGCCATTAGTTTAAATAACAGCAACAACCCCCCAAACGGGGAAGTCCGGTCACTCAATAAGACCTGGCAAAAATGAAGCGAGATCCGAGTGAGTAAACAATGTTGCTCACGCCCGCGAAACGGCTCGAGCTCTGCGAGAGACTGGGATAGTCCTCTGACTCACGTTATCTGCAAGGGTATTCTTTACAAAGGGATTTTTTTACTACTTAGAAAGGATGGTGCCCAGGAGAGGACTTGAACCTCCACGGCCGTAAGGCCACTAGCACCTGAAGCTAGCGTGTCTACCAATTCCACCACCTGGGCATCTTGCGCTAAGCTCTCGTTCAGCGCGGGCGTGAAGATACGCGGTATCCCAAATATTGTCAATCATTTATTTTCGACTTTTCCTAAATTTCTGCATCCCACTGCCTGGGTGTGGGTAAAATCATGCAGAGACAGGGTGCCCTTGGGGTCCAGCTGGTAATATTGTGCAAACCAAAGCTGTAACGTTGCCATCGCATCATCAAGCGCGTTGTGCGCTGGCGCTAAGGGTAAATTGTGCCGCTGACGGCACACGGTTAACGTTGCACTGTTGGGCGGAAGCACTTCGTGTTGCTTTTGTAACTGATACACCGCCAGTTTTAAGGTATCCAGTGTAATTACATTACTCACAGAAATATTGTTCGCCGCCATTACCCTGTCCAGCACTGCCATATCCAGTCCAGCGTTATGCAGTACCCACACATGCGTTTGAGCGTACTGGCTAAGTTTAACCAATGCCTCTTTCACATGTGCACCCTGGGCAATGGTGTCGGCGGTCAGGCCGTGGATAACCGGACTCTGCTCCAAGTCACCCGTTGCGCGTATCACATCATAATAGCAGGACGATACCTCTATACTCCCCGCCTTGCCTTCAACCCAGCCCACTGAGGTGATTTTTGACTTTTTAGGATCAAGGGAAGTAAGTTCCAAATCCACTGCCAACAAGGGAACATCTCGGAGCATAAGGTGTTTTCTGTCATCCGGCAGCAGCACACCTCCGTTCATCCATCGCTGAATTCTTCCCCACCACGATAGCGATGTTGTAGTTGCACCGCTCACGACATCCCTCCGGAGAATTTCATTACAGCCGCTTGCTGCGCGCGTTCAATCGCCTTAAAAGCAGCTTTAAGTTGGTGCTTTTCTATGGAAGACAGATCGGTAACCGATACCAGATTGTCGGTGACTTTATTTTGTAATTGGTGACGCCAGCGCAAACGGGTTAAAAACAACCAGATATCACGCAGATTATTGGCATCTCGAGACGACAGCCCGGAACCGGCGGGTAAACTTGCCAGTCTGGCCTGCGTAGACGGCATGGTCAGGCCATTGTCCAGCGCATAAAGCCGCACCAGATTATTGATGATCGCAATGGCCTTAACTTTTAAATCGATAGCGTCCTTTACGGTGTGCCCTTTTTCGTACACAAATTTCTGGAACATCGATAGCGGCACAGAATCTGCGTTGGCCTGACGTGCCAGTGCCGCCAAAAACATCTTCTGCTTTAACAAGGGTGCCCTGGCTAACTGCATTTTGCGAAATAAGTCAGCATCACCGGCCGCAGCTCGCGCATCCAGAAAAATATTAAAGTACATAATGGCTTTATTGGTAGGCTGCTTAACCCATTGCTGGGCTTCTGCAATGGCGTCGTCAAGTGACAACCGCAATGCCGGATTACTTGCCATTATGTTACCCGGGCACAATTTAATCCCGCACTTACCCAATCCATTACACACGTATTCAGCCATACCGGCAAAATATTCGGCCTCCTGTTCATTGGGTTTGCGTGCCAGCAACAAACCATTGTCCTGATCCGATCCCATGGTCTGATCTTCCCTGGCCTGGGAACCATAGACAATCCAGGTATAGGCCATTGGCGCAGAGCCATGTTGCTGCTGATAAAAATTAATCAGTTTACGGGTCATCATGTCAGTCGCCTGCGCGAGTACTTTCCCCGCAATATCGTAGTCGCCCAGTCGCTTGGCGTGCGTAGCCAGATAATGTGGCAATTGCCACGACTGTCGCGTGAGTTCATACAGGTTTTGTGCTTTCGACAACTCACCAATAATAAATAACACGTTACCTTTTTGATGCCGGATAATATCGGATGCCGTAATCATCCCCATTGGTTGTCGTGTTACCCTGTCAATCACCGGTAAGTGATGAATATTGCGCTCACTCATCAGCGCCATCGCATCAAACATTGTGCGATTCTGCGTAATCATTGCCGGTTTGTCGGTCATAATGGCAGATACAGGTAAACCTGTATCAAGCGCCGTTGCCACCACCCGGTTGCGCAGATCGCGGTCAGTTACAATACCCGCCAGCTTTTCATTCTCGGTGATCAGTAGCGACGATACATTGTTTTCGCTCATCAACGCTGCTGCCTGCTGCACAGAAAGGCCAATATCTGCGATCACCGGCTGGCGTTCAATTACCTCACTGAGTGACTTGTAAAGCCACATTGAATTTGAATCTTGTACTGCCTGATTTTGCAGGGCATCGGTTTTGGTGCCTTCGAAGAAATTAGCCACTTCAGGCAGCAATAACAGCGACTTAAACGTTTCCGCCTCAAAACAGTACACCAGGCCGGGACTATCAATATTCACACTGGTAGGGTACGCCACACCATCAATAATACTGTGGAAGCCAAAATAGTCACCTTCGCTGAGATGCCGTTCAGGACCGTCTGAATCCTTTACCGAAAACTGACCGCTTTGGATAAGAAACAACCGTCCGGTGTTTTCTTTGAGCAACTGCGTTTGATTTTCTGCCGCCAGATAGATCAACCTGGCGTGCTTGGCGATATCCTGCAATACATCATCAGCCAGTCCATCAAACGGCGCGGATGTTTTTAGAAAATCCAAAACCTGCTGGGGTGTAGCGCTCATGGTTGCCTCCGGGCTAAACAGAAAAAGGTGACATCACTTCATATGTTAGCGCCTTTCATCCGCGGGCTTGCTGCCCTGGATCAAAAGCCTGTCAGCTGTTTACACAAAGGCTCTGATTTATGTAAAAGCCTTTGTGTAAATATTAGCGGGAAAAGCCATTTCTTAAGCGTAAAAAGGCCCATCCGAAGATGAGCCTTTACTTGAACGTTAGTTCAGATTAGTGAGCTGACGCTTCACCGGCACCTTTAGGGAAGCGGATGCTTTCCACCAGGTCCTGAATTTCCTGAGGTGCTTCGTCAGTCATTTTGTATACGCCATAGGCAACTGCGAAGTTAACCATCATACCCAGTGTACCAATACCTTCTGGTGATACGCCTAACCACCAGTTAGCAGGCACGTTAGCCGCAGGGTTAATGAACTTGAAGTAGATGATGTAGGCAGCGGTGAACGCGATACCTGCAATCATACCTGCAACAGCTCCTTTATCATTCATGCGCTTGCTGAAGATACCCATAATAATTGCCGGGAAGAAGCTGGATGCCGCGAGGCCGAAGGCGAAGGCGACCACCTGCGCAACGAATCCGGGTGGATTAATCCCAAAGTAACCGGCAATAACAATGGCTATCCCTGCTGCCAGACGCGCATAGAATAGCTCGGCCTTATCAGTGATATTTGGCGCAAAGTTCCGTTTTAACAAGTCGTGCGATACTGAGGTAGAGATTACCAGCAACAGACCCGCCGATGTAGACAGTGCCGCAGCCACGCCACCAGCAGCCACCAGAGCGATTACCCAGGCAGGCAGATTCGCAATCTCAGGGTTAGCCAGTACCATAATGTCACGGTCAACGTTTACTTCGTTTTTGCTTGCTGGATCATTGATATTACCTGCTGCATAGAACATCTTGCCGTCGCCATTCTTATCTTTGAATGTAATCAGGCCAGTGCGTTCCCAGTTTGTAATCCAGGCTGGTGCGTCAGCATAAGGCGTACCCTGCATATCCTTACCATTGATTGTTTCAATCATGTTTACACGACCAAACGCAGCCAGTGCCGGAGCCGTTGTGTAAAGGATAGCGATGAATACCAGTGCCCAACCCGCACTCTTACGCGCGTCACGTACTTTTGGTACCGTGAAGAAGCGAACGATTACGTGTGGCAGACCCGCAGTACCTACCATCAGTGCAAAGGTAATAAAGAATACGTCGATAGTGCTCTTAGTGCCGGACGTGTATTCAGTGAAACCAAGCTCAACAGAGAGATTGTTGAGTTTATCAAGCATGTAGACACCCGACCCATCGGCCAGTGTGGCACCAAATGCGGTTTGAGGCAGAATGTGACCTGTTACCATCATAGAGATGAATACCACAGGTACGATATAAGCAAAAATCAGTACGCAGTATTGTGCAACCTGAGTATAGGTAATGCCTTTCATACCACCTAATACGGTGTAGAAGAACACGATTGCCATACCAATAACCACGCCTGTAGTGATGTCTACTTCCAGGAAGCGGCTGAATACCACGCCTACACCACGCATCTGACCAGCAACGTAGGTAAAACAGACGAAGATGGCACAGAATACCGCTACGGTACGTGCAGTTTGTGAGTAGTAGCGATCACCAATGAAATCCGGTACAGTAAATTTACCGAACTTACGTAAGTAAGGTGCAAGACACAACGCCAGCAGTACATAACCACCGGTCCATCCCATCAGGTAAACCGCGCCGTCGTAACCCATAAAGGAAATCAGACCGGCCATGGAAATAAAGGATGCCGCTGACATCCAGTCTGCAGCGGTTGCCATACCGTTAAGGACAGGTGGTACGCCACCGCCGGCAACGTAGAATTCGTTGGTTGAGCCAGCGCGGGCCCAGATCGCAATGGCGATGTAGAGGGCAAACGAGGCGCCAACTATGATAAAAGTTAATAATTGTACATCCATTGGATTACTCCTCGTCTACGCCGTATTTTTTGTCTAACGCGTTCATTTTGGCCATATACACAAAAATGAGTACAACAAACACGTATATTGCACCTTGCTGTGCGAACCAGAATCCCAGCTTAAAGCCGAAAAACTGGATATTGTTCAGCACATCTACAAAAAGGATGCCAGCGCCAAAAGACACGACAAACCAGATTACTAACAATTTGGCGAGAAGGGAGAGGTTCTCCTTCCAATACGCCGTTTTGTCGTCATCACTCTTAAATGCCATCTTTCCGTCCTCGTAAATAGGTTAATTCGATGTATTTTTTTTACATTTTCCTAACGACAAGCTTCTCAGGCGACTTTAGCGTTTTAGACTTCTGTTTAGAATCGCCAAAATCGCCTAAAAACCGCATAATTAGGAGCTTCGGATATACTCTAGACGCGCAATATCAATCTAGGAATGAGACCATGGTCGTAGGTCAGGTATCAGAGGGTTGCGTATAATGTCATCAATATTGTTAAAAACCTGTTAGGACAAGGCATGACGTTCGGTTGGGTTACACTGGCACTTTTGTATTTATTTTTGTTATTTAACATTGCCAGTTGGGGCGATAAAAACTCCCCTACCGCAAGATGGATAACGTCTCATCCGGTGATCTATTCGCTAGCGCTGGCCATTTATTGTACGGCGTGGACATTCTTCGGCGCCGTGGGGCTAGCGTCCAGGGACACCTGGATATATTTGCCCATATTACTGGGGCCAGTGCTGGTCTATATTTTGGGATATCGTTTCATATATAAACTTACTCTGGTGAGTAAGAAGCAGCACATCAACACCATTGCCGACTTTATTGCTTCGCGCTACGGAAAACGACAAGCCGTAGCATTGCTGGTTACCATTATTGCGCTGCTGGCGACCATTCCCTATATCGCTCTGCAGTTAAAAGCGATTGGCGCAACATTCAAACTGCTTACCAATCAACCTAACAGCCAGTTTATTATTGTTATTTCAACCGCGTTTATAGCGTTGTTTGCCATTTACTTTGGTACCAAACAGACCGATGTAACCGAGTATCGCCGCGGGCTAATTCTGGCTATTTCGTTTGAATCCACCATTAAACTGCTGGCGTTAGTGTTGGTGGCGTATGTGGGATATCAGGCCTGGTACAACCTGGAAAGCACGCCCATTCTGGCGAATTTTGTTACCGAGCAGGCCCTGTCGCAGTTCGGATCGTTTACTTTCTTTGCACAAACCATCATGGCGGCTGCCGCCATTATCTGTTTACCACGCCAGTTTCATGTTGCCATTGTAGATAACCTTAGCCTGAACCACTTAAAAACCGCCCGCTGGCTGTTTCCGGTTTATCTTTTGATAACCGCTGCAGTGATTCCTATTATTGCCATGGCCGGACAAGCGGTATTCAGCGGGCAGGATGTCGAACCCGATACCTATGTGTTATCACTCGCCATGCACTCTGAGTCCCTGCTATTGCAAATCATTGTGTTTGTGGGTGGTTTGTCGGCCGCTACAGCAATGATTATCGTTGCCACCCTGACACTTAGTACCATGTTAACCAACGACGTAGTATTACCGCGCCTGCTGGCGGTTAAACAACATTCAGCAACCTATGGTGATTACGGCAAGCGCATTCGGTTAATTCGTCGAATAATCATTGGCATTATTTTGCTACTGGCATTTTTCTACCACCAGCAAATGACCGGCAGTCGCTCGCTCCACTCCATTGGTTTGATCGCGTTTTCGCTGGTGATCCAGCTGTTGCCTGCGGTAATTGGCGGACTCTACTGGAAACGCGGGCATGCGCATGGCGTATATGCCGGACTCATGGTGGGCCTGATCACCTGGGTACTGTGGCTGGTATTGCCTATAGTTAACAGCACCATGTCGGAATACGCGCAAAGCGAACTGCTGAGCCAGGGCGCAATTATAAGTTTGATCACTAATTTAATTGCCTATGTGCTGTTTTCCTGGTTTGCCCCCGCCCGACTCATCGACCGCATTCAGGCGGAAGCATTTGTATCGCCCGCGGATGTGCGCAATACACCGGTAAAAAGCCATAGTATTAACGTAACCATTGCCGATTTGATTACCCTGCTGTCCACTTTTATGGGCTCCGGGCGCTGTCAGCAATTGGTGAATGAGTATCAGCAGTTGCACCACTGTACGGTTGAACGCACCGAGCCGCCTGACGAAGCCTTTATGGCGTTCTGTGAACGGGCCCTTGGCGGTGTTATTGGTGCCTCCAGTGCCAAGGCTTTAATCGATTCGGTTCTGCGAGGTAAAAAGCTCGACTTTACTGAAGTGATTAACTTTTTCGACGACACTACACAGGCCATGCAGTTCAATATGACTGCACTGCTTACGTCGCTGGAGAACATGGATCAAGGGATCAGTGTAATAGACAAGCACCTGAATCTGGTTGCCTGGAATAAACAGTACGCCGCATTGTATACCTATCCGGAAGAATTACTGGTCGTGGGCACCCCCATTGAAAAACTGATGCGTTATAACGCCCAGCAAGGCGAGTTCGGACGCGACGACATTGAAGCCGAAGTAGAGAAACGCCTGGAGCATTTGAAATCGGGCACACCGCATCGCTTTACCCGTCAACGCAGTGACGGCCGGGTAATTGAAATGGTGGGTAATCCGCTACCAGGCGGCGGCTTTGTAACCAGCTTTAATGACATCACTGGTCACGTTGAGATTCAACAGGCTCTGGAAGAGTCTAACATTGACCTTGAACACCGCATTAAAAAGCGCACGGAAGAGGTTCACTCGATTAATGCAGAACTGCGCCTGGAGATTGAGCGGCGGCGCGACATCGAAAAAGAGCTGATCCGTGCCCGAAAAGCCGCCGAAGATGCAAACGCCAGCAAAACCCGCTTTCTGGCATTGGCCAGTCACGATGTATTGCAGCCGTTAAATGCTGCAAAACTGTATGTCTCTGCGTTACAGGAGGCGTCTCTACCTGAATCCGTTGTCAGTATTGTCAATAAATTGAGTCATTCGGTTACTTCGAGCGAAGCGCTGATAGCCACTCTGCTGGATATTTCACGTCTTGATCAGGGTGAATTAAAACCCAATCCGGAACCCGTTGATATTCGCGCGTTATGTGGCCCCATCGTAGATGAAACCGCGATGCGAGCCAAAGAGAAAGGTCTCGAACTCAGAACCCGGATCCCCGAATGCTGGGTGTATGCCGACAAAACCTTTTTGTATCGAATATTGCAAAACTTGCTATCAAATGCCGTTAAATACACCGAAAAAGGCAAAGTACTACTGTCAGCAAGAAAGCGCAATGGCAAAATATTACTGCAAGTGCGAGATACGGGCATTGGTATATCCCTGGAGCAACAGGCGCTCATTTTCAGCGATTTCTATCGCACTAATGAAAGTGCAGAACACGGTATAGGCCTGGGACTGGGTGTGGTACGCCGACTGAGCCATCAGATGCAATGCAAAATTCACGTCGACTCCGAGGTAGGCCGTGGCAGCTGTTTCTCACTGAGTTTTCCTATTGCTCAGCCTCAGGCAAACCAGCCGCAAACTCAGGGCAGTCCAACGGCATCTTTTGGCAGCCTGCGCGTGTTATGTGTAGATGATCAGCAGGAAAACCTGGATGCCATGCAGACCCTGTTGGAGCGCTGGGGGATCAGTGTGGTACTTGCCGATAACTGGGATGACGCCATCAAACAAGCCGATATTTTCTCACCGCAAATATTGCTGATGGATTATCAGTTAGGCCACGGTGTAAATGGGCTGGATCTCATTGATGCCATCCGGCAACATCTGGATGTCGTCTTGCCCGCCTCGCTCATTACCGCCACCCACGACGAAGACGTGGTTCAACGCTGTAAAGAGCAGGGAGTAAACTACCTGAGCAAACCGCTGAAGCCCGCCAAATTGAGGGCGTTATTAAAAAGTATGACGCGACACATCAAGGCTGCACGCTAACGTATTGGCGTGCAGATTTGTTGATTTGAACATTAACTTAATCAATTGAAATAGTAGTTGTTATTTCGGCGTTTTGCGTTAGCTTTATCTTAAAGAACATCCGAGCGATTTGGGTAATACCCTATAAAAATCCCTCACCGTCACGATAAATATTATTCGGTTTACATTCTTGATGAAGCAGGCAGAGTACACCGTTTTGATTTTCCCTGCGAACAGGTCAGTTTATGCGCATTGCCATTTTATCCCGTAACCCCAGTCTGTATTCTACCCGTCGTCTGAAAGAAGCCGGCGAGTTGCGGGGCCATACCGTCGATATTATCGACACCATGCACTGCTACATGGATATCACCAGCAGTAATCCATCTGTTCGATACAATGGCAGTAAGCTACCCAAATACGATGCCGTTATTCCCCGCATTGGTGCCTCGGTCAGTTTTTATGGCACCGCCGTTGTACGCCAGTTTGAAATGATGGGTACATACAGCATTAACGAGTCTGTTGCCATCAGCCGGTCACGCGACAAACTGCGTTCTCTTCAATTATTGTCACGTAAAGGCATAGGTTTACCGCGCACCGGCTTCGCACACCATCCGGACAAAGTAGACGACGTAATTCAGAATGTAGGTGGTGCCCCTGTCGTTATTAAACTGCTGGAAGGCACTCAGGGCATTGGCGTGGTGCTGGCTGAAACACAAAAAACGGCTGAAGCGATTATTGAAGCCTTTATGGGTTTGAATGCCAGTATTTTGGTACAGGAATACATTAAAGAAGCCGGTGGCTCCGACATTCGCTGTTTTGTGGTCGGCGGCAAGGTGATTGCAGCAATGAAACGCCAGGCAGCGCCCGGTGAATTCCGTTCGAATCTGCACCGCGGCGGCTCTGCCAGTCTGGTACGTTTGTCACCTGCTGAACGCAAAACGGCGGTTGATGCTGCCCGCACACTCGGCCTTAACTGCTGCGGCGTAGATATTCTGCGTTCAAATCACGGTCCGGTAGTAATGGAAGTGAACTCATCCCCCGGGCTCGAGGGCATAGAAGGCGCGACCAATAAAGATGTTGCCGGAATGATCATTGAATTCATCGAAAGCTCGGCCAAGCCGAACAACACCAGAACGAAAGGGAAGGGTTAATGACCATAGCACCATTGGAAATTGGTGGAAAAAAGATTGCACCGGGAGAAACCAAGAAAATAGCATTGGATATGCCTCCCCTGTATACCGCCACCAGCATGAATATCCCGGTATTTGTAAAGCGCGGCAAGCGCCCGGGGCCGACCATGTTTGTGAGCGCTGCCTTACACGGTGATGAACTTAACGGCATTGAAATTGTGTCTCGCCTGATTAAGTCTAAAGCGATCAATAACTTGAAAGGCACACTGATTGCGGTTCCAATGGTCAATGTGTATGGCGTGCTTAACCAATCCCGTTATTTACCGGATCGACGTGATTTAAACCGCAGCTTTCCGGGCAGTCGCTCGGGCAGTCTGGCGGGTCGTCTTGCCTACCTGTTTTACAAGGAAGTTGTGAGCAAATGCGATTTTGGCATCGACTTACACACAGGCGCGATTCACCGTAGCAACCTTCCCCAGGTCCGCGCAAATCTGGACGATCCCGAGGTGCTAGCTATGGCAAAAGCGTTTGGCGTTCCCGTGTTGCTGAATGCCGATCTCCGTGATGGATCTTTGCGTGCGACCGCCGGTGAAGATGGCATAAAGATCCTGCTTTACGAAGCAGGCCAGGCGTTGCGTTACGACGAATTTTCAATTCGCGCGGGCGTGAAAGGCATTTTAAATACCATGCGACACATGGGCATGTTGAGCCAAGGGCGCAGCAAAGGCGTTAACATTACTCCCTTTATTGCCCGCGCAAGTGGCTGGGTAAGAGCACCGGAAAGCGGCTTTATTACCCATTCTGCGCAGCTGGGTGACCATGTGGTTAAGGGCGACAAGCTGGCGGTGATTGCTGATTCCTTTGGTACTTTTAAAGCCAATATTATCAGCCCGGCCGAAGGCGTTGTAATAGGTAAGCAAAATATTCCGCTTACCCAGGAAGGCGAGGCTATCTATCATATTGCTTACTTCAAAGCGCCCGATACGGTAGCGGAACAAGTAGAATTATTACAAGACAATCTGGTTTCAACTGAATCAACATTGGTACTGTAACTATGGCTGGCATTAAAAAACCGAAGCAATTAATCGGCGCGCTGGAATGCGCTAACCTGCCTGAATTGGGCATTTACAACTTAACGATGCGCGTAGATACTGGCGCAGCAACGTCGTCACTACACGTTGATAATATTGAAGAATTCAAGAAAGATAATGTTCGCTGGATTCGCTTCGACATTCACCCAGATATACATGACGTTGCCAAAACCGTTCGCTGCGAATACAAAGTACTGAGTCAGAAAAAGGTGAAAAGCTCTACCGCGACCAGAGAAAAGCGCTACGTGATTAAAACCCGGTTTGAGCTGGGCAAACGTGCCTGGAAGATAAAGCTCACATTAACAGACCGTTCGGAAATGACCTATCTGATGCTACTCGGCCGTCAGGCCATGGCGGGCAAGTGTATTGTCGATCCGGATCTTGAGTTTTGCGTATCAAGCCCGAATGCTCTGCCAAAATAATCCTTTAAAATCGAAGTAATACGTACTAGGCTGGTAATATTGATAGCAGAGGCATCGCAAAGTAGCTTTAAGTTATGCGGATACTGTTTGTTTTTTTGATTAGCCTGTTCCAGGTTCCAGGTCTTTCTGCGCAGGATGCCGAAATGCCACTGCGTGACATGGTGCGCATTCCCAGCCCCGCGCCCGGCACCTCAGATATCTACAACTACGTTGTTAGCGTACTTGAGCTGACCTTACAGGTAACTGAGCCTGAATACGGCAGGTTAACTGTGTATTCGAATCCGCAAACGACTCCCCAACAAAGACAATTCATGAACCTTGCTAACGGCAACACCGACATCGCCTGGTCGATCACCAGTGCAGAGCGGGAGTCCCAGTATCTGCCTGTTCGGGTGCCGTTTATAGGTGGCCTGTTTGGATACCGCGTGCTGCTGATTCACGTCGACGATGAGCGTTTTAACTATGCTCCCGCGCTGGCCGAATTAAAGGCGATGACTGCGATACAAGGGGCTAACTGGCCTGATACCCAAATACTGCAATTTAATGAATTTAACGTGATTGGTTCTTACGGGAATGGACTGAAATTACTGCATCGTAGAATGATAGATTATTACCCAAGAGCAGTGCACGAGTATAGCCAGGAGTTAGCAGAAAACCCGCAGTACAAACTAAAGCTGGCACCACATGTTGGCCTGAAATACCCAAATCCGCTATTCTTTTTTGTAAATAAAAACAATCTGGAGCTGGCAGAGCGTTTAACCAAAGGCCTCACAATGTTGCACAATAATGGTCAGTTAAATGCGTTACTGCATAGCCAACCGTTTTATCGCGTTGCCGATACCACCCTGTCCGGCCGTGAAATCCACGTTCTCAGAAACCCTCTGCTCACCAAAGAAACACTTGATGCCTTGTCGCGTTTTCAATAGCCGACACGGTATAGTATGCCTGCCACATAGATAATTACTCAGCCTTCGCTATACTCAAACAAGACAACTGCGCAAGGGTCTGTTTTTGCATGTATAAACACCTGTTTATATTAACCTTATGTATTTTAATACTGTCGCCAATGAGGCTTGAAGCGAGCGAGCCTAAGCGCGATAGTGTTGTGTACATCCCCAACTATGAGCCCGGTACTACCGACATTTATCAGTACGTTGTTACGTTATTAAATTTGGCCATGGCGCTTACGGAACCGGAATTTGGGCCGGTTCAGATTATTGCAAACCCTGCTCCGACGCCACAGCAGCGGCAATTTTTGAATCTGCGTAACGGTCAGACCGACATTATGTGGTCGGTAACCACGTATGCCAGAGAGCAGGAAAACACGGTAATACGTATCCCTCTCACTGGCGGCATGTTCGGCTATAGGGTGATGCTGATTAAAGAGGGTGATGAACGCTTTCGCGAGACTATTGAACTGCCGGATCTTAAGCAACTCAGCGCCGTTCAGGGCAGTGATTGGCCTGATACAGACATCTTAAGGTATCACGGTTTTAGCGTAACACCCAGCGTATACACCAGTGCCTTCAAATTACTGGATCGTGGAATGGTGGATTATTTTCCCCGAGCGGTTCACGAAATTTTTGAAGAATTAAGTACTCATCATTCTCTGAATCTTACCACTGAACAATACATTGCGTTGCAATACGACAACCCCATGTTCTTCTTTGTGGCTGCGCGCCGCCCCGAGCTGGCTAAGCGGCTTGAAATTGGCCTGAACCGGCTTTACGAAAACGGCGATTTGCAGCGTTTGCTCACGTCGCAGCATTTTTATATTCAGGCAAGAAATCTATTAAAGGGAAGAACGATATACCCTTTGAACAATCCACTGCTCAGTGAACAAACCCGCCAGGCAATGAAACGATACCAATCACCACTAGCCAGTGCCTTGTAATCAATTAAACAGATAGTGTGATGTTTTTATATCGCTGACTACTGCTGAACAGGAGGTTCGAGCTCAAGTTGAGAGGCAATAAGGACAGCCTGTGTGCGGTTATTAATACCCAGTTTTTTGAATATTGCCGTTACATGCGCTTTCACTGTGGCTTCGGCAATGTCCAGATTGTACCCTATTTGCTTGTTCAGCAGGCCATCGCGCATATAACACAACACTTTGTACTGTGATGGCGTGAGGCTGGATACCTTATCGGCCAGTTCTGAAAACTCCTCGTCAACATCCTGAATTTTCTCACTAATGGACTCGGGTAACCAGATGTCGCCATCCAGGATAGATTGCACGGCTTTGGCAATATCTTCAGCGCTGGTCGTTTTGGGAATGAAACCGAGGGCGCCAACCCCTACGATTTTGGAAATGATAGTGGCATCTTCTGTGCCTGACACAACCGCTACGGGTAAATCAGGATACAACTTGCGAATATGCAATAAGCCAAACAAATCGTTGCTGCCTGGCATATGCAAATCCAGTAACAACAAGTCGACATCCTGCTTTTGCAGGATGTCGGCTGTTGCGGTGAGATCCCCGGCCTCAAGTAAGGTGAGGTCGGGTAGTGATAACGATAACGCGCCCTTCAACGCATCGCGGTATAAAGGGTGATCATCGGCAATTAGCAGCGTTATCATTATCTCTCCGTATTACTTGTTAAGACGCTCCTCGATGAGTGTATCAACAACCGACGGATCCGCCAATGTTGAGGTATCACCCAGTTGGTCATGCTCGTTTGCTGCAATCTTACGCAGGATACGGCGCATAATTTTACCAGAGCGCGTTTTTGGCAGCCCACGCGACCATTGGATCTTGTCTGGTGTAGCAATAGGACTTAACTCAGTGCGTACCCAGGCACGGATTTCTTTGGTTAGCTCCTCGTCTGGCTCCACCCCTTCATTAGGCGTAATGTATACATAGATACCCTGCCCTTTGATGTCGTGTGGGTATCCTACCACCGCTGCTTCAGCAACTTTAGGGTGAGCTACCAGCGCACTTTCAATTTCTGCCGTACCCAATCGGTGACCAGACACGTTCAATACGTCATCCACGCGACCTGTGATCCAGTAGTAACCATCTTCGTCACGACGCGCACCGTCTCCAGTGAAGTATACGCCTTTATATGCACTGAAATAGGTACTGATAAAGCGTTCATGATCACCGTATACCGTGCGAGCCTGACTTGGCCAGCTGTCTTTGATCACCAGGTTACCTTCACTCGCACCTTCCAGCTCATTGCCTTCGGCGTCGAACAGCGCTGGCTGAATACCAAACATAGGGCGTGATGCTGAACCAGGTTTAAGTGCAGTAGCGCCCGGCAGCGGCGTGATCATCATGCCGCCTGTTTCGGTTTGCCACCAGGTATCCATAATTGGGCAACGGCTTTCACCGATAACGCGGTAGTACCATTCCCATGCTTCAGGGTTAATGGGTTCACCCACTGAACCCAGCAGACGCAGTGACGACAAATCACAACCTTCCACAGGGGCATTGCCGTGTGCCATCAGTGCACGAATGGCTGTTGGCGCAGTATAAAGTGAGTTTACTTTATATTTTTCAACTACCTGTGCTATACGACGCACATCAGGGTAAGTAGGTACACCTTCAAAGAATACCTGAGTTGCACCATTGATTAGCGGGCCATACACCATATAACTGTGACCAGTGATCCAGCCTACGTCAGCAGTACACCAGTAAATGTCGTCCTCGCGATAATCAAACGCATATTTAAAGGTCATTGCCGTGTACAACAAGTATCCACCGGTGGTGTGTACTACGCCTTTAGGCGTGCCGGTTGAACCCGATGTGTATAAAATAAACAGCGGGTCTTCTGCATTCATTACCTCAGGTTCGCACTGGGCAGAGCAATCTTCTACCAGGCTATCCCAATACACATCTACGCTCTCGTTAAAGGCTACATTACCGCCAGTCAGTTTGTGCACAATCACGTTGGTAATCGATGGGCATGCGCCTTTCGCTAATGCACGGTCAACGTTGGCTTTTAGTGGCACACTGCGACCAGCACGACGGCCTTCGTCGCAGGTAATAACGACCTTTGCTTCGCTGTCGTTAATGCGGTCGGCAATGGCATTGGGTGAGAATCCACCAAAAATAACAGAGTGCACCGCACCAATACGCGCACACGCCAGCATGGCATAAGCTGCCTGTGGCACCATTGGCATGTATACGGCTACGCGATCGCCTTTGCCAACACCCAGCTTTTTCAGGCCATTCGCTAATTTACATACTTCGTAATGCAGTTGCTGATAGCTTATAGTTTCACTGTCTTCTGGTGAATCGCCTTCCCAGAACAATGCTGTTTTCTTGGCATGTTTTGCCAGATGTCTGTCGATACAGTTGTAGCTGGCGTTGATCTCACCATCTTCAAACCATTTAATCGACACCGAATGCGGATCAAATGTGGTATTTTTTACTTTTGTAGGTTTTGTGTACCAATCCAGCGTACTGGCATATTCACCCCAGAACCGGTCCGGGTCATCGACAGACTGCTTGTACATTTGCTCATATTGTTCCTGTGTCAAATGAGTCGACGCTTTGATACTTTCCGGAACCGGATAAATCTTGCTGGCAGTCATATGAATTGCCTCCAATTTTCAAATAAATTACAGAGATATGTATTGGTTGATCAATGTAGCTTTTCCTGACCAAAGCAAAATGAGACTTTGGTCTTAGCGAGCGCTAAATTTCTATTTAGTTAAGTGGTGCTACTCCTTCCGTGTTACGACTTTCGTCTTATAGACCATCCGCTTATTTGCAATTGTTCTAAACTCATCCAAATTAAGAATCGTTAACTGCATTTTTACACTTTTTTTACCAATCAGCCAATTCCTGGACAAATGGGACGAGAAAACATGAAACACACATTAAAAAAAGTTACCGGCGCTGTGACGCTGGCATTAACCGGTTTAACCATGGCGTCCGCCAACGCCGCCTCACTGGGTTCTACTGAAGTTAAGTACACTGGTTACATCAAAGTAGACGGTATATACAGCGACTATTCAAATGGCGAGGGCCATCCTCTGAACCGTGATTTCTATGTTCCTTCTACCATTGAAGTGGGCAGTGCAGACGATGACATCAGCGGTCGGTTTGACGGTCACGCCAAACAATCTCGTTTTCGCTTGACAACCACTACTCCGGTTGATGGTGATGATAGTATCACCGGCGTGCTGGAATTTGACTTTATGGTAACTAAAGGCGATTACGATAACGAGCGAATCAGTAACTCATATTTGCCTCGTATGCGCCATGCTTTCCTCAAATACAAAAACTGGTTGGTTGGTCAAACCTGGACCACCTTTATGGACGTGAATGCCCTGCCTGAGTCACTGGACTTTATCGGCACAACAGACGGTATTACGTTCGGTCGTCAGGTAATGGTTCGCTACACACAAGGTGGTCTGGAAGTCGCTCTGGAAAATCCGGAAACAACTGTTGTGGGGGTAGGTGCAACCGACGACAACTCAGTGCCGGATATAATTGCCGCATACACCATGAAGCAGGACTGGGGTCACGTTAAGGTAGCGGGTATGTTTCGTCAGTTAGCTTACAACGTAGGCGATATTGATGCATCTGACACAGCTGCCGGCGTGTCTATTACAGGCAAAGTAAAACTTGGCGATACCGACGATATCCGCTTTACATTCTTTACCGGTACGGGCTTGGGACGCTACGCCGCACTGAACGCAGCACAAGGTGCTGTGTATGATGCGCAGACAGGCGAGCTATCCTCTATCGACTCAACTGGTTATGGCATCGCCTATCGCCACATGTGGAATGACAAGGCTCGCACAAACATCATGTTTTCAGCCTTTGACGCGGATTCTGAAGCCGTCACTAAAATCACTATGGGCGATTACACTGATAAGACCTACAGCGCCCGTGTGAACTACATTTACTCAATGTCGAGCGCGATAACTGTAGGGGCCGAGTATGCTTATGCTAAGCGCGAAACCGAGGCGGGTCTGGACGGTGACATGAGCCGCGTACAATTTTCTGCAAAATATGCATTTTAGTACTACGCTTAATTAGACAGCTTCCTTCCTTCGATTTGGGCTGTCTAGTTATGTTCTGTTGTTCCCAAGTTGGCCACGAATTTCGTGGCCTTTTTTATTTCAAAGATCACACAAGACTAACGTCAAAAACGCCAACTGGAACGCACTTGACAATGTGTTGGACACTTAATCAAAACGGCATAGGATAACGCTTCATGACCAACTGAATCTGGCGTAGCGTGTCGTCGCTTAAACGCATGTCAAATGCCGCCAGGTTTTCTTTTAATTGCGCAATCGTAGTACCGCCAATAATGGTAGACGTAACGCCAGGTACCTGATTTACCCAGGCAAGTGCCAGTTGCGAAGGTGTAATCTGAGCACGCTGCGCCACTTCCACATACCTGGCGGTTGCTTCATGCGCGGTTTCTGTATTACGGAATAACCCCTGACGCTGCACAAACGTCCATCGACTCCCCGCAGGACGCGCATCATTCAGGTACTTGCCCGACAACATCCCGGTGGCTAATGGCGACCAAGGCAGGTAGGCCACGTTTTCAAACGCACAGGATTCAATTAAATAGGGCCAGTCCTTGATATGTAGCAAGCTGAATTCGTTTTGAATAGACACCGGCTTTGGCACGCCCAGTTCATTACACAAGTTCAGGTAAGTATGGATACCCCAGGGTGTGTCATCAGAGAGTCCCCAATGACGAATTTTACCGCTTTCAATGGCTTTTCCTATGCCTTGCACGATATCCCGCATGCCAGCGCGCTCCTTGGCGACATCGGTATCATTGGGGTTCGTGCGCCACGGCCAGTGCTTGGCAAAATGCGGCGACGTGCGATTTGGCCAGTGCAACTGATACACATCGATATAGTCGGTTTGTAAACGCTGTAGCGATGCATTAATGGCCTGTTCAATTGTAACTGCAGAAATCTCAGAACCCTCGCGAATATAACGAATACCACTGCCAGCAATTTTGGTCATCAGTACAATATCGTTACGCTTTTGCGGGTTGGCTGCCAGCCAGTTGCCAATAAGCCGTTCAGTATCGGCATAGGTTTGCTCATTGGGAGGAATAGGGTACATCTCAGCCGTATCAATAAAATTAATACCTTCGCTGTGTGCCCAATCAAGCTGTTCGCTGGCGTCTTGTTGTGTATTCTGAATACCGAATGTCATGGTGCCCAGACACACGCGGGATACGCGTAAATCGCTGCTACCCAATAACTCGTATTGCATGCTAAACCTCTGTGTATATTTACTCAGCTGACGAGGCCGAAGCGTTTTGCTCTGCCGTGGCCAGTCGCCGCTCAATCTTACGACGGGACTCCACCATTTCATTTGCCAGCTCGGCTAACGACCGAAACTCAGAAAACCCCAGTTTGCGGGGATCGATATGTTGATATTGTCGCTTACAGCGATAAAAGAACAGCATAAAGTTAGCAAAAGACCGGTGAAAGGTCGCGAAACTTTTGACCAACAGCAAAATCAATGCGACTGATGTCGTCACCGCAATCACAGTTCCAAATACCGTAGCGCGCTGTTTTTGCTTGTCGATAACCGGTAGCAAGGTGTCATCAAGGCGTTGTAAAGCAGCTTCTGCATGATGTGCCTGCTCCCTGAACTCCATTCTTAATCCATCGGATTCGCGCAAACCAATTTGCTGACGTACAGACACCCACTCCGATAACGTGTTCATGTAGTCGTTCAATAAAGTCTGATCTTCAGGGAGTAACAAATGAGACTGTGTGATGACCTGAAACAGCTGATTTAATTCAACCAGCGAATCAGCGCGAAAGGTATACTGATAATCAACAACCAAAAATTGGAACCGGGATAATTCTGCCTGTAGCTGCGGTTCATAGCGTTGCCCCTGTATATAAAGCTGCTCAGCATGCCGAAACAACACCTTGTTCAGGCCATCTTCCGGTGTAAGTCCAACCTGCTTCATCAGTAGCACTAAGTTAAAAAAGCGCTCTGTATAAGCTTGTGTACTCTGCGCGATTTCGCCTACCAACGATACGGGCAGATTGTGTGATTTTACCGTGTCATCCAGTTCATTTAAAGCGCTAACAAAATGCGCCTGCTGATGTCGAAACTGGTTAAGATACTCCGGATTTTTGCGTAATAAGAAGTCCTTCTCGTGGCGGCGCAATTGCAGCAGATCCTGCTTTAACTCCAACAACCGTACCCGTTGCTCACCTAAGGTAATAAGTGCCTGGTTAAAATAGTGCTGACTGGCTACCAATAACGTCATACCCAGCACACAGACTGCTGTCATAAATAATAAGCGAAATTTTATCGAATCCCATTTCATTGCAGGCCCCGGTCAATAGTGAAGTCAAACGACGCTATCGCATCGGGATGTCATTTCCATGACAAATGGGCATTCTTGGCACTTCAACCCTGGCTATGAGCAGATGTGCTTCCGCGTGAATTTAGTGGTACTCTTCATCAGTATATTGTCTTGCACATTACCTTTCCAATAAGAACCCATAGTTAAGATAATGCATTCTGAATCATCGTCAGGCCCCATTTTCGATTATTTATATAAACACATTAGCACCCTGCAAATTGCACCGGGCGAAAAATTATCGGAAAACCGCTTAGCTAACCAATTCAGTACCAGTAGAACCCCTGTAAGGGAAGCCATTGCAAGACTGGTAAGTATTGGGTTGGTTGAGGTAAAACTGAAGAGTGGCACCTTTGTTACCCGGCTGAGTACCGAAAAAATAACGGAAGCGCAGTTTATTCGCGAAGCCATAGAATGCGCCATTGTGCAGAAGGTGGCGGCCGATAGCCCCCGCAACACTATTGCGGTATGCGAAGCCGTCCTCAAACAGCAACAACAAGCCGCTGTCGACAACAATTTTGAGTTATTCCGGCAAATCGACGACCAGTTTCATCAGGCATTGGCCGACTACACTCAGTTTCGAAGGGCTGCCCACATTGTCCAGTTGGAAAAAGCCCATTTAGACAGGCTTCGGCATGTAAGCCTAAAAGAGATTGGCAGTCAGTACGCCAGGGTTTTAGACCAACACCACCGCATTCTTGCCGCCATTAAAGCCGGCAACAGCGAGGTAGCCGCTCAGATAATGCGTGAACATACCCGCGAAATTCTAGGTGTGCTGAATGAAATAAAAACCAATCACGCCGACTACTTTGTGCAGCCCTGATTGATGCACTATCAACGCTCCTGAGGATATTATGGCTTCACTTGCCGCAACGCTACTGTACCGTCGGTATTTGGCAGAGCCTCAATAGCAAAATCAAAACGGTCGATATCCAGGCAAAAGTGTAAGTCTGATTCGGGATTCCAGGGTTGTGCCGGGTCCAGAAAGCGAGAGGCGCAAGGCGATGCAAGCAATCGCGCTTTCAGTAGTGCGGTGTCAACAGGCTCCTCACGTAAACAGTGCGCTAAATACTCAGCGCACAAATCATCTTCATCAGTGCGTTCTTCCGCCTTCCAGCCCATTCTTACCAGCGTAACTACGGTTGGATTGAGGCTGAGAATATAGTTCGCCGTGGCACTGGCATTCACTAACGCGCCGGTAAGAATTTTGTCAGCTTTGAGGGCGTTTACCAGCCCCTGTGTACCGGCATGGGTAGTATGCGCAATATAGCGGTTTTTCAGCGCCTGTGATGCCAGTTCCGTGGGTGAGTTTCCCACATCAAACCCCGGTAGCTTTTTCCCTTCCCGCTCACCTATCAGTAAGGTATCCGGTCTTTTCGCTTTGAGTGCCAGGGCCTGCTCTGCCTCGCCCACTGCAATAACCTGCCTGGGAGATTGTGCCAGACAATAACACGCCACGGAAAATGCGCGAAATACATCAATGATGACCACAATGCCTTCGGCATGTTGCGCACCTTCGATAAAGTCTGTTGTTACAATTTTCACGCTGATAGTCCCTGCCATCTGATTATTCTCATTAATCGACCAATAATAAACCGGTGCATGAATTTGTCGACTTTCATAGCATTAGTTCACTTATCCATTTACCAACAAGCCCATTTTTAATGTCATTCCCGATCTGGGGTGAAACCCCTATATCCGATTAAAACTTACCCAGTCAAACTGACCCTGTGTTTTCACAAAACTATTGTGACAAAAAATTCCCACCCAGGAGTAAGTTATGAAGAAGTTCGCACTCACTACACTAGCCGCTGCCATGCTGGCAGCGCCAACCAGTCAGGCTGTTGCAGACGCCTACATTGGTGAACAAATGCAAAGTAAACTGGCAGCACTGGACGCGGTAAGTTCAATCATGGCAGTGGTTACTTACGACCAGATGGAACCCTTGTCGGAAGCTCAGCTTAGTCAGCTACTGGGATTGGGTATTACCGAAGGCGTACAGTTTAAATCGCTCCCTATCATTGGCGTTGTTGCCAATAAAGCGCAAATCGAACAAATTGCGGCGCTGGATGGGGTGAGATCGGTATTTGCAAACCGGGAAATGACCCTGTACAACGCGGATGCACGTGAGATCACCGGCGTAGCCGATTTACAAACCAGTGGCTTTGCACAGCGCAACGGCAACAATTACACTGGTAAAGGCATTACCATCATGGTGAATGATTCAGGGGTTGATGCCTCTCATCAGGATCACTTTTTCGGTGATACGGTTGTCGAAAACGTGCAGGCCCTTACCCACGCTTCAGCCATTAGCATTACTGGTGTAACCAGTGGCCTGGTGCTTACCGGTCAAGTCAATACCGACACTAACTCAGGTCACGGTACTCACGTAGCAGGTACCATTGCGGGCAACGGTGCCATGTCGGGTGGAAAATACGTGGGAGCTGCTCCTGATGCCGACCTGATTGGCTACGGTTCTGGCGGAGGCTTATTCTTGCTGGACACCATTGGTGGCTTTGATTTCGCAATCAATAATTTATATTCCTACAATAGCCCAATTCGCATTATCAGCAATTCCTGGGGTTCAAGTGGCAAATATGAACCACTTGGGCCCGTTTCCATCGCAACTTACAAAGCGCACAAACTGGGCATTCTGAGTGTCTTCGCAGCCGGTAACGATGGTCCGGGTGAAGACTCACATAATCCCTATGCCCAAATTCCCTGGGGGATTTCAGTCGGTGCAGGCGACAAATTTGGCAAGCTCGCCGGGTTTTCATCACGCGGCCTGAAAGGCGAGTCTGGCGATTTTACCATGCCAGACGGCACCGAATGGACCTACACCAATGAGGTAAGCATTGTTGCGCCTGGAGTAGATATTATTTCAACCCGCGCAGTGACCAACCTGGCCGCCAACGGCGGGGATGCTGACATTGATGCCATCGAAACTGAAAATGTGCCGTTTTACACCATGATTTCAGGTACCAGTATGGCAACCCCTCACGTGTCAGGCATTATCGCACTCATGCTGGAAGCCAATCCTGAACTGGATAATCTGACTATCAAAAAATTATTGCAGGAATCGGCTACCAACATGCCAGGCTATGAGCGCTGGGAAGTGGGCGGCGGCTACGTGAATGCCCGTTCAGCGGTAGCTGCAGCACTGAATTACGATATGAACCACAAAGTAACAGTAAACAATTTGGATGGTAAAACCTTTAATGCAAATGCACTGGTAGCCACTTCAGATGAACAGCTTAATTTGGAATTGTTCTACTCACCGGTAGGTACGCCTGAAATGCAAACCTTTGAAGTGGGTAGTAACGTGGCCGTGGTTAAAGCCTCTGCCAGTGCCCTTGCCAACCTGACCAAACTGGTTCTGGTTGCACCTGATGGTACAGAGTATTTCGGCAATTTAACCACCCCTGTGCTATCTGAAAATATGCGCGTTTCCGCACCTGGTATGGCTGGGACCTGGCGTATTTACGTGTACGGCCTGACGTCACTCTCTGGTGTGAGCGCCGATCCGCTGGGATTAACCAATGGTCCGGGTCTGCCTGAATTTTTCGATGTTGCTGTTAACTTTGAAATTAGCGGTGGTTACAACGGACTTGACGATATTGACGGACACCCACAACAGGGCGCCATTGAATTTGCCGTAAGCAACCGGTTAATGGATTCATTGGGCAGAAACTTTTCGCCAAACGCTCACTTGCGGGTTAAGGACTTTGCGCGGTATGCCATGATGGGCGGTGCGGTTCGCCAGTATCGCGACTTACTGAATGAGCCGGCAACCGCCGTGTCATCACCAGGCGCAGATAAACCCTATATGGAATCAGTCTCGGTTCAGGGTGGCGCGCTGAAAGATAACCTGCGCACACAAAGCCCGGTATTGCTGGATGCTGTTCAGGGTCAGGTAAGCGCGTTTGCCACAATGGATAAACTGGACATCAGTTATGCCATGGTGCAAATGCTAGGTTTACAAGGCCTGGCAGACGAATTTAACCCTGCTGATGATATTGTTGTGGACTATAAGGGGCAATCGGTTGTGTTGCAGGACCAGCACCTGATCCCGGCAGCACTGAAAGGCCACGTACAACTGGCAATCAACCTGTCGCTAATTAACGTACACTTCGACGTGAAGCAAAGCCCATTTGCCCTGGAGCCAACTATTACAGCGAGCTTCGCTCCGGATACTAAGATCACCAGAGCACATTACGCGGTATTGGCCGGTAGAATGTTCGATTACTACTACAACTAAAGTGTAATGCATTTCCACTCCTTTTCTTGAAGGAGTGGAAATATTGGTGTATTTTTGAACAGTCAAGAGAGGTAAATATGATGAAGTACTCTACCCTGCCCCGTGCACTAAAAGGCTTTGTTGCAGCGCTTGTGCTGTTCACGCCCACCAGTTTTGCTCAAGTTGTTCTACCGCAACAGATTTCCTTCGACGATAACGAAATTGAAGCGACGATCGCGGTTTCAAGTACCATTGAAGTCGACATCAAAATTGAATTCGATAACGCGGTAGGTTTGAACGCCAGCAATATCGATATCAGTGCGGAGTTACTGTTACCCACTGACTTATCACTCGTGAACCGCTTACCCTCGTCACTGGTTACCGCAACCAGTGGCTTTCCGGTTGTGATTTCTATCTCGCCCAAACCCAATGCGGGGTTTGCCTTTGAAGGCATGGCAATGATAGAGCTCTACACCAAGGCATTGCACTTCAATCCGGCGTTGCGTCTTTTCCGTTCTCATGCCAATGGTCAGTTTGAAGACATAACGCAATTAACTGCGGCTGGCAGTATTCGCTCACGCGGAAATACCGGTAGTTTTTCTGACTTTATGATCCTGATGGATCTGCGCGTTCCGGAAGATGTGATCGAGTCAAAATACGCTCGCATAGAACAGTTTATAGCGGATCAGTCTTCACATATATCTCCAGTGATCCTGTCGGCGCTGAACGCACAACTGAATTTCCTACACGATGATCTTTCCGGTGCAGACTACACCGCAGCGTTGGGTGTAGTGGATACCCTGATCGATTTGGTAGAAAACTGCAATGGCGACTTTATGGCAGACGTATGGCGTTCATCCGATGATCTGGTAAACGTGAAAGGCGAGCTGCTTACCCAATTGCATACCCTTCGATTTAGTTTGCGTACATTGTAACGTGCTTTGTAACGTTGCTTGTAAAGTACCTCAACAAGCAGGGCGCCCGGTATGCCACTACAACTTGCTTATGCCAACGAACAAGGCGTGATCACAGAACACCTTATGTATGAGGGAACGTCATACCGGTTGGGGCGTTCCCGTCAGGCTGACATTGTTATTCAACATCCGCAAATATCGCGTCTGCACGCCACCATTAAAACCGACACACACAATAGTCACTCCCATTGGACGATAGACGATACAAGCAGTAACGGTTGCTTTTTGGGCGGACGGGCCATTAAGCATGAAACCCTGCCCGACAATACGCTGGTGTTTTTAGGTCCCGTGCCATGCCAAATCAAACGTCTGAGCCTGAATGACCTGGCCCAACAGGACAGTGTGTACTTTTGGCGTAAACAGCAGTTGCGCCAGTTTGAGAAAACCATTTATCAGTCACGCGACACCTCAGCGATGCTGGACGTAGCGCGACATTCAATGATCCAAACTCTGGGTTGTGAGCGTGCTGCCCTGCTGCTATTTAACGAGCAGTTCGAAATAGGCTCGGCGATGGGGCACGAAGACTGGATGGATACCACACAATTCAGCGGCAGTCGGACGGTTATCCGCCATGCCATTGAGACCCGACAGCCCGTTGCCATTGGCGATGTGCAGGCCGACCAACAATTCAATGCCAGACAAAGTATTGTACGATTTGGTATTAAAGCCGCCTTGTGCGTACCAGTGATTGCCGAAAACCGCGTAATTGGTGTGCTTTATGGTGACAATACCCAAGGCAGACAATATTTCACTGTTACGGATGTTAAGTTGACACAATTACTAGCAAATATGTTGTCTTTACGTTTGTTATTCCACTCCATAGAACATAATATTTCTTTAGTGACAGAAATTTAGCGATGTGCCAGTGGCACAAAGTAGGAGTGGATGAGTGTCGGGTTCGGAAGTTGAAAACGAACAGGATCTTGCTACCCAGCAGTTACATGACGCGCGAATATTACTAGCCGGCACGCAACTGGCCGGGCGCTTTACAATTAAAAAACAGCTGGGGGCCGGCGCGCAGGGTCATGTTTATCAGGTACATGACGAGCTTCTGGCTGTAGACGTTGCAATTAAGCTTTTACCCACCCAACTCAGTGCTCCTCAGCAACTTGAACAAATCCGCCACGAAGTTAACCTTGCCCGCCAGCTACAGCATCCTAATATTGTGCGTGTTCACGATGTATTTTGTGATAGTACGTCGCTGTTCTTCACCATGTCACTCATTGAAGGCGAGCCCCTGCTTGCCCGCATCCAACAGCCGGTGTCAGTTGCCGAATACCAACGCTGGGCAGAGCAACTGCTTGACGCCATTAAGGTATGTCAGCAAAAAGGCATTTTTCACGGTGACATTAAGCCAGACAACCTGCTGATTAATGCGAATAATGACTTGGTATTAATCGATTTTGGGATCGGCCAGCACACGAGTGATATCAGACAACAAACCAGTGGTCATAGTGAATATTCAGCGCCTGAAGTATTGCAGAGCGGAATTACCAGTCAAACGGCCGACCTGTACAGTGTTGGTATAGTGCTGAAGCAAATCATTGACGCCGTCCACGTTAACGCTAGTAAAAAGAAAGACCGGGCATGGCGAGAGACGCATAACCGATTTATCGCTACGCTGACACATCAGCATGCCAGTCAGCGCCCATCACCTGACGCTGCGCTGGATACCTGGCATACTCTGTTTTCTGATCCCCTGACACGTAAACGCGTTGAATTACCCTTTGGATGGTTAGTCGCAGCCAGCGTATTGGCTGTGCTTATTGTAGCGCTGGTGTCATGGCAGTACCGCTCACCATCAATCGATATCCCGGCCAAAACACTGCGTGTCGGCTTAATTGCTGATCATACTTATGCGCCAACCAAACTACTGGCTAACCTGCTTGAGTACCCGGTAGAAGCCTCACAAAAAATCGCCCTGGCAGACCGGCATGCTATAGAGCAACTGATTACCAACCTGGGTCTCACACCCGCCCAATCCGCGGATGATCGCAACACAATAAGCACTTCGCTTGGCATCGATATTTTACTGTTACTGGATGCGGCGCCCTTATCAGAGTCACAATATCAGGTATCCGTAGCAGCTGTCCTCATGCCTGCAAACCAATACCTCTTTGAAGTAAGCAATACGGTAAGCAATGCGGGACTAGGAGAAGGTGTTGCCCAGTTGGGCAAACACATTACCGGGCAACTATTGGATGCCATTGAGCAACCTGGTGCTGCGCCTGATTTAAGCTATCTGGAGAATATTGCATCGGTTATAGACAGCAGTGCGGAAGCCACACCCGAGATTCAAATTGCACAACTGCAAAAGCGTTTGCCTGACTATCCGGGGGGCTGGTTAAAAGGCGCAGATTTAGCGTTTCAGAACGGAGATTACAGTGCCGCCCAACAACAACTGTCGGCCTTGTTTGCGCTTACAGACAGTAATGAGTACTGGCAACTGCGCGGAAAAATAATACAAGCCGAAATCACCGATGATTTGGATCTCGCCGTTCAGGCAAGTGAGCGCTTGCTGTCACTATATCCAGAGCACGTAGAAGTATTGTATGCAGGTGCCCAAATCGCTGAGTGGGCAGATGCCCCTGCAAAAGCCATGGCGCTGTACCAGCAGGCTCTCGCCATCAATCAAAACAATCCACAACTGTGGTTTGAACTAGGCCGCTTGAATATTATTCAGGGTAATATCAGTGAGGCGTTAGCCGGAGAATTAACCCAGGCATTGGTGGCTGCCAGACGACTTGGCGACACGCAGGCGGAAGGGCTGATTCTGAATGCCTTTGGTGTAGCGCATTTACGGTTGGCCGACTACGCCCAAGCAGAACGGTATTTTAGTGATGCACTGGTACTTCGCGATGCCAACAATATGCCCGAAGACCGGGCAACCACACTGGCCAATCTCGCTAATGTGGCGGCCATCAACGGCCATTTCGACAAAGCGGAAGAGGCGCTACACGAAGCCTCTGAGCTATTGAGCAAGCTGGGCAATCTCACTCAGCAGGCTCACATCATTGACACGCTTGGTTTTATGTACGAGGAAAAAGGGCGTTATCAGAAAGCACTGGAGTATTATAAACAAGGTCTCGATTTGCGAACACAGTCTGACGACACCGCTAAACAAGCAGAGAGTATGTCTAATGTGGCGTACATGCACTTTCTGCTGGGAGACTATTCCCTTGCCGATATTTACTGGAATCAGGCCTTAAATCAGTTTGAACGAATCAACGATCAAGCTCATCTTATGCGTACCCATCAGAACCTGGCATTAATGAGTATGGTAAAAGGCGATCGCCGGGCCGCAGCCAAGCATTTAATCAAGGTAGACACCCTCCTTTCGGTTAATCAAACTCAGGAGCAAATGATCAATCAGCTGTTCTACAGCTATCTTAATTTTGCGCAAGGCAAGCTCAAAGAGGCAACGCGGAATGTTGACGAGGCCAGGAAACTTGCCGAAAAATCCAACGACAGCAGAGCACTACTGGAAGTGTATTTATGGCATGGTGAAATGTGCCTGCGCATTACTGACTGGGCATGCCTGTCTGACCAATTGGCGTTAGCCGCCCCCTTCATTACTGACGACATGCTGGAATACTCAACGCTGTTTGGCTGGCTTAACAATGCCTACGCGCTCGAAGTAAACCAGCTTAATAGCAACCTGATCCAACCTTTTATAGACAATCTGCCCTATGGGCAAATCCCGTTGACGGTTGAACTCAAGGTACTCTTGGATCTTCAGGAAAGATTAAAGCTGCCTTCAAACAGTGAGCTGATGTTACGTGCCAACCAGTTGGTGAAACCCATTTACTATCAGTCTTACATGCAGTGGTTATACTTAAACAGTGAACAGGACACGGAGGCCTTAAGAAAACTTAAGATCCAGTTACAGGGACACCCCGAACACTGGCGTAATCATCTGTACCTGACGCGATTCACCGATGAATACTCCAGGCAACAGCAAAACATGGCGTTGCAACAGTGGCGTAGTCAGCTAAGTGCTGAGCAGGCCAAACAGTACGAGGCACATTACTTTTGACTAGCAAGCACAACGAGCAAGCGGCCTTAATTGAACGTATTCAGCTGCAGCAGGAAGAGCTTAAACGCCGTTTGGATGAAGAACAGATTAACCTGCGGGAATTAGCCCGCCGGCTGTGGACACAACAGGAAAGTGAGAAAGCGCGCTTGTCCCGAGAATTGCACGACGGCGTGGGGCAACTGCTCACAGGACTTACGCGTCGGTTACAAGGTATAGCGAGCAACCAGCCTGAGTTCACCGAGCTCTATGATATTGCCGAAATGGCATTGGCTGACGTCCGCCAGTTGTCTCGCATGATGAGCCCAACCATTCTTGATGACCTTGGCCTCAAACCCGCACTTAAATGGCTGTGTCGCAACTTGTTCGAAGCCGAAGGAATACAGTATGCTTGTGATATTAACCTGAAGGGTGACATCCCCAAGGTGCAGGCCATTCTGGTATTTCGAATCGCACAGGAAGCGCTGGTAAATGCGCTTAAGCACAGTCGGGCCGACACTATTACTGTTAATCTTGCTCAGCATCATCAGGTGTTACGGTTGGACGTAATTGATAACGGCGTTGGGTTTGACGTTGAGAATATAGAGCGAGGCATCGGTATGTCCAGCATGCTCGACAGAGCCAGTGCCTTTGATGCAGAGTTAACTTTTCAGGCACGCCCTCATCAAGGCACTCACATTACTTTAACGGTAGCGTTATGACGATAAAAATAGTACTGGCAGACGACCACGTGCTGATGCGACAAGGGCTTAGCCAGGTATTGAATGCCGATCCCGGTATCGATGTTATTGGAGAATGCGGCGATGGCGTTGAGCTTATTGAGTTGGTAATCCGGCTAAAACCAGACGTAGTGGTAATGGATATTTCCATGCCCAGAATGAGTGGATTGGTGGCGATCGACAAGCTGCTGGCGCAGCGCCCCGACTGTAAAATTCTGGTGCTTTCCATGCACAACGAACTGGAATACATAGAAGCTATGCAAGATGCCGGTGCCAAAGGTTATGTATTGAAAGAATCATCAAGTGACGTATTAATTGACGCCATCCGCAGTATTTATCATGGCCGCACCGCGTTTATTGCCGCACATCAACGAAATGATACCGGGAAGCCTGCCAGAGTCAGTCCGGTTGCTGCGCTGACACGCAGAGAGAGAGAAGTGTTTTTTCTTGTTGCTGCCGGAAACACCAGCAAGCAGATTGCAGAATTACTTACCATGAGTTTAAAGACCGCAGAAAACCACCGCAGTAATATCTATAAAAAACTCAATGTGAGCAGTTCAGCTGAATTGATTCGACTCGCAGGTAAGGCTGGGCTTTTGGAATAATTCCAATTCGTATAGAAGCAGTGTTACAAGGAATAGATATAAAGAAACAGGGCCAGCGATGCTGACCCTATTAGTTTACGATGAAAAATTTTGCAAGAATGTCTCATCGCTGAGGAACATTTCTGTTAACTACTTCCGTGGTTCACATATTACAAGTTACTCAAATTGGTTACCGAGAATGCTGCTTCGCCACGTGTTACTGCTGAAGCAGGCTTAAAACGAGCATGAAGCTTGGGCTCAAAATCGAATGGCCCTTGCGTGGTATATACTTCAACTGTCATAAGACCAGCCGCCAGTGCTTGTTGCACATGCCCGCGCAGAGCAGGATCAATCAGATGTGAATCTTCCAATTCGATAGCTTCACCAAACACGATGGCGGTTACCGTATCAGCAGAGTTGAAGGCTTCAGCTTCACTTTGCAGACCCAAAGCCTGTACCAGTGAATACGCTAACTCTTCTTTGCTTACCCTGCCTTGCGGGTGAAAACTACCTGAGCCTGCACCGGTCATTACGGGGGCGTCACTCATTGTAAGGTCAGACAATACACTGCCTGATGTCGTAGCTGAGTTAATTGCTGCATTAAACTGGCTGCTGCCGGTATCAGAATACGCCGTCATATTACCGATTTGAGCCTGGCGAAGATTGGCGGCCAGCGTCAGTGTATCGGCAAGCTCTTCACGGGTGAGGTAGGCATCAGGTGCAAAACCATCACCACGTGCATCCATTAATTGCTTACTTACTACGTTCTCAATAAACGATTGAGCCGGATGACCTACCGCGTCATCAATACCAGAGAAGCCTGACGTGACTAACAGACGCACGTTCACATCAACCGTACCGGGTACACCAATCCCATTGGTAACGCCAAGCGGATCAACCGACACACCGCTAATGCTGCCGATACCACGAACATACAACTTCCACGTACCTGGCATACCTGGCGCCGATGTCCCTACTGAGGAGCCCAGTACCGGTAAGCCAATCCCCGATCCGTAGCGGTTACCTGCTGGATCTTCCAGCACAAATGCAGTTGCAGATTCAATGGACGCGCTGGCAACCACCAGAGACACATCCGGGCCTACCTCAAAAGTTTCAACCGGCGACTCTCCAACCGGCAGGTAGGTCGCTTGCAAGGTAAAAGCATCGCCCTCTGCAACATTGGCAAAACCGTTAAACTCACGGTCTTTCTTCACGGTATCGCCGAACACTTCAACACCCTCTACCACAGCACGAACGGCCGCATGTGCGTTGATATAGCCAGCACCCACTTCCCAGGCTTCACGGGCTGCCATTGGCGTAGCCGTTTGCTGGACAATACTTTTTACTTCGCGCCAGGACATTGAGGGATCTGCTTCCAGCATTAACGCTACAATGCCCGACACATGCGGTGCAGCCATCGAAGTGCCACTTGAAACTGTGTAGTAAGGTAAATGCTGAGGCTCGATCATCTCTGCGTCATCAGTAGCGCTTAACGCGCCTAAGCTCGACAGAGAATCGCGTGCCGAGATGACATCGACACCAGGGGCGGTAACCGTTGGGCGGTCTTCCCATGTATAGACCTCACCATCGACAACGACCTCTCCACCCTTGCCGCTAACACCACGAGAACTGAAGTCAGCAAGCTCGCCGTTTTTGTCACCCGCAGCAACGGTAATTACCCATGGTGCCTTCTTGAAGTTCCCCGTAATGGTAGACTCGCCCGAACCAGAGTTTCCTGCTGAAAACACGGTAATTACGCCGCGATCTGCCAACATTTTAGTAGCAATGTTCGTAGGGTCGTCCGGATTGAATTCGGTGCCAACATCACCGGTATTACCAAATGAATTGGAAATTACACGGATGTTGTAGGTAAATTGATGTGTTAACGCATAGTCAAAACCGCCCAGCGTATCCAGAATGAATAAACCTGCGCCCGAACCATAACCAATGATATCAGCGCCGGGAGCAACACCCGCATGCAAACCTGAACTCATTGCACCATTTCCACCTACAGTACCCGCAACGTGTGTACCATGTCCGCCCAGAATATCCGTATTGATCACATCTTCCTGATACGTGATTGGCAAGATGCTGCTAAAGCTGTTCAGGTTAGTTTGTGCCAATACGTTTTGTACAACGTGGTCTGGGAATGACAGATCACCGTGTGTGCCGTCGATACCGGAATCATTTACTACTACGCCAATCCCGCGACCTGAATACGGAATACCGTTATTGCGCAGGCTTCTATCTGCTTGCATAGCCTTAACGCCTGTAATTTGCGTAGATTCATAGTTTTCAAACGTCAGTTCATCGTTGTTCCATACCGACACAACGTCTTCACGTTTATAAAGCGCCTCAACCTGCGCTTTAGTAGCAAGTACGCCTATAATTGGCATACTCTTCATGCTGATACCCGTTTCTATGCCCAGTTCGCTAAGTGCGTTGATTTGGGCAGCGGTGGGGGCGCTATTACCATTAAAGGTAACGATTACCTGTTGCAGTTCAAATGGAGACTCAGCAAGCCTGGCCGCTAGATCTGCATCGAAAGTTTTTGCGTTTACATAAGAAGCAGGTAGCGCCAACGCTACTGCTGAAGCTAATAAAGTTTTACGATTAAAATGTGTCATGAGCTTTACCCCTTGTCATGGTTACAGCTTCAGTATTGGCTAATTCCTATGCAGCCTCTATGGGGAGTTCCCCCTAGAAATGCGCCTGTTCAAACAAAATCACAGATTTCCCAACAGATTGTTTTACAGACAAAAAAAAGCCCTCACGCTGAGGGCTAAAATGAAGAAGAGGAACACGGGTACTTCTTCATGAGACTAACTGCGGCGGCGTCTTAATCCGGCAATTGCACCTAATCCGGCCATTAATAAACCCAACGCCCCTGGTGATGATACAGCTGGCGAGTCAGCCTCGATGACGGTTGATGTCAACTCAAACAATGCTTCAGTACACAGCATGTTTTCGTTGTCGTAATAACAGGTATCATCGCCTACCGAACCGTATTGTCCGGTTACTAGGCTAACGTCGCCAACAGTGATTTGAAAACCTTCATTTGGATTATCGCCAAAAACCAGATTACCGATGGAGAATGAAAAGCTATCGGGATTGGTTAAATCAGCTATTCCAGCATTGAACGTATAGAGGGGCCCATCCATAGCAACAAGTAAATCAAGCAGTGCATCACTACTATCGTTGTAAACAAAATAGCCGCCAATCCTATGGGCATCGCTGAATGTTTGAGTATTAAAATCATACCGAATTACCCCAGCAGTAGTACTTGCAGACATTAATAATAACGACATTAAAACAACAGACTTCATCTCACACCTCGGATACTGTCGAATAGATGATCTAAAGGTAATGAATCAGGGGGGAGGTCGATATAGGGGATTCCCCCCAGACTGCTGAGCGGACCGGAAAAAAATATGTGTTTTGAGAAAACAAAAAAGGCCGCTTACGCGACCTTTTTCTATGATACTTAGCGGTATCTAAGATTAAGCAAGAATCTTAGCTACAACGCCTGCACCTACTGTACGACCACCTTCACGGATTGCGAAGCGCAGACCTTCGTCCATCGCGATTGGAGCAATCAGTTCTACTACAAACTTCAGGTTGTCGCCAGGCATTACCATTTCTACGCCTTCTGGCAGCTCTACAGCACCAGTTACGTCAGTTGTACGGAAGTAGAACTGTGGAC